>JALVSV010000217.1 GCA_027024125.1 Methylothermaceae bacterium
CTGCATCGGCACCATCGCCAAGGTCGCCACCGAAGCGAAGGCGGCACGCATCAGGGCCCAGGGCATGGAAATCTGGGGATGACCCAAATAATCATAGATGTGAGCCTGTTGCTCCCGACTGAGCGAATCGAACCAGCCCAAAGTCGTGTCGTTGTCGTGAGTTCCGGTATAGACCACATTGTCAGCGGCATGATTGTGGGGCAAATAAGGATTGTCAGGCCCGCCATCGAAAGCGAATTGCAACACCAACATCCCTGGAATGCCGAATTTCTTTCTTAGCGCCTCGACCTCCGGAGTGATGATACCGAGATTCTCGGCGATGAGCGGCAACGCCCCGAAATGCTCATAGATCGCCGTCATCAGTGCCTCTCCCGGAGCTTCGACCCAACGTCCGTTCACCGCAGTCTCCGAATCAACGGGAATTTCCCAATAGGCCTCGAACCCTCGGAAGTGATCGATCCGCACCCAATCAAACAGCTCCAGCTGAGTGTGCATTCGTTCCACCCACCATTTGAAGCCGTCCTTATGCATCGCCTCCCAGTCATAGTGGGGATTGCCCCAACGCTGGCCGGTCGCGGAGAAATAGTCTGGCGGTACCCCGGCAACCACTGTCGGACGCCCAGACTCATCGAGAAGAAAATAATGGCGGTTGGCCCAAACGTCAGCACTGTCGGTAGCGACGTAGATCGGCATGTCCCCGAACAACAGAACGCCGTGATGATGGGCGTGGCGACGCAGTTCATGCCATTGCTGAAAAAACACGAACTGTTCGAATTCGACTTGCCGTATATCCTGTTCCAACTTTATGCGCATCCGTGCTAGAGCTTCAGGCTCATGGTCCCGGCAGGCTCTGGGCCAGTCCCACCAGGGAAGATGCTGGAAATGACGTTTGAGCGCCATAAAGAGGGCAAAGTCTTTCAGCCAATACGCATGGAAATGCACGAAACGCCGGTATTTCTCGAGCAACTCGCCCGAGGTCACGGTGCTGAAAACGACAGAAGCCTCGCAAAGGCATTTCAGCCTGGATTCCCGGTCATTGACGGCAGACACCACCCGGTCCGGAGGCAAAAGATCGTGTTCGACCAGCCATGTGAGATCGATCAGGAGAGGGTTGCCGGCATGGGCGGACAGGCACTGATAAGGCGATCCATCGGAATGTGTCGGCCCAACAGGCAAGGTCTGCCATACCGAAAGTCCACTGTCGGCAAGAAGCTCGACGAAGCGGAAAGCATGCGCTCCCAAGTCACCAGTCGATCCCTCACCTGGGAGCGATGTGATATGTAAAAGTATCCCCGCGCGCCGCTTCTCCAGAACATTGTTTTCGATGTCGATTGTCATCAGCGGGCAAAATGGATCTTCTGCCCGAGCATATCCGGAGTGACGGTGACAATGCCTCCAGGACTGACATCGAATCCGCGTTGCTTGTCTGCCTCCAGATCGTAACCAATTTCCATGCCTTCAGGAATCTGGCAACCGCGATCGATGATTGCCCGGCGGATCTTGGCATAGCGACCCACGTTGACTTCCGGCAGGACCACGGAGTGTTCAACCAGGGCCCATGAGTTGACTCTCACATCCGGTGACAGGATGGAATGACGCACGGTGGAACCGGAAATAATACAGCCGCCGCAAATCATGGAATCGAAGGACTGACCCACCCGGTCGTGTTCCCGGTCCTCGAACACGAATTTTGCAGGAGGCGCCTGGACCTGATACGTCCAAATGGGCCAATCGCGGTCGTAAAGGTTGAGCTCCGGATTGACGCCTATCAGTTCCATATTCGCCGACCAGTAGGAATCGATGGTGCCCACGTCGCGCCAGTAGCTCTGCACGCCGGTTTCGACGTTGAGAAAGGGATAGGCAAAGACCCGGTACTTCTTGATTGCCTCGGGAATGATGTCCTTACCGAAATCATGGCTCGAATTCAGATCGTCGGCATCTTTGATCAGCTGCTCGAACAGGAATTTGGCATTGAATATGTAGATTCCCATCGATGCCAGCGCCATATCCGGGCGACCGGGAATGCAGGGAGGATGTTCCGGCTTCTCGACGAAATCGACGATGCGGCTCTGTTCGTCCACCTGCATCACCCCAAAAGCGGAGGCATCTTTGATCGGCACCTCGATACAAGCGATGGTGAGATCGGCCTCGCTCTGAGAATGATAGGCCAGCATGGCGCCATAATCCATCTTGTATACGTGGTCCCCCGCCAGAACCAGGACGTATTCGGGTTGATAGGTGCGCAAGATATCAAGGTTCTGGTAAACGGCATCCGCCGTCCCCTGGTACCAGGATTCATGCAGACGCTGCTGAGCCGGCATCAGATCGATGAACTCTCCCAGTTCACCCCTCAGGAAGCCCCATCCCTTCTGGATATGGCGAATCAGGGAGTCTGCCTTGTATTGGGTCAGGACACCAATCCTGCGGATTCCCGAATTCAAGCAGTTGGAGAGTGTAAAGTCGATGATGCGATATTTACCCCCGAAGTGCACTGCTGGTTTAGCACGCCATTCGGTCAGCTTTCTAAGACGGGACCCACGTCCTCCAGCGAGAATAAGGGCCACGGTTTGGCGTGTCAGGCGGCTGACTACACGATTTGATGACATGGAAGATCTCCCTTGCGTGGCGGAATTTGATACCATAAAACTCAATAGCTCTTCTCCATTATCAAAGAATCAACAAAGTGAACTCAAGTCTTTCTGCCACGAAAAACCTACCGCCCGAAGTGGAAAGGATCGTAGAGGCCCGCCATCACGACCCTTTTTCGGTTTTGGGACGTCACCACGAAAACGGGGATGAAATCGTCAGGGTGTTCCTGCCAGACGCCGCCAAAGTCGTCATAGAGAACGGGCCAGTACTGGAAAGAGTGGAAGGAACAGATCTGTTCCAAGGATCCGTCAGGGAATGGGATATCCCTCTTCATTACACTCTGCTATGGACCGATGCCGAAGGAGAAGAACACCGGATCGTCGATCCCTATACCTTCGCCCCGCAAATTCCTGATTTTGACCTTTACTTGTTTGGAACGGGAAAGCATTGGCACATCTATCGAGTGCTTGGCGCTCATTTGAGAACGGTTGATGGTATAGAAGGCACGCTGTTTTCCGTCTGGGCCCCCAATGCCGAGCGGGTCAGTGTCGTCGGGGCCTTCAACCAGTGGGATGGCCGGCGCCACCCCATGCGTTGCCGCTACGATGCCGGTGTGTGGGAGTTGTTCATTCCCGGTGTGGGAGAAAACACGATCTACAAGTTCGAGATCCGTAATCGCCGCAGTGGCGAGGTCTTCCTCAAGACCGATCCTTACGGCCAATTTTACGAATTACGTCCCAAGAACGCCGCTATCGTGGTCAAAGACGACGCTTACCAATGGCAGGACGGCGAATGGATTAAAAAACGAGGTCAATGGGACTGGCAGCACACCCCCATGTCCGTCTATGAGGTTCATCTGGGCTCCTGGCGCCGGGACGAAGATGGCGGGTTCCTGGGATACCGGGAGCTGGCCAAGGAATTGGTCAGTTACGTCAAGGAACAGGGGTTCACCCACATCGAACTGCTGCCGATCACCGAACATCCATTGGACATGTCATGGGGCTATCAGGCAACCGGTTATTTTGCCCCCACCAGCCGATTCGGCAATCCGGACGATTTCCGCTGGTTCGTCGATCATTGCCACCAGAACGGCATCGGTATCATTCTCGACTGGGTACCGGCACACTTTCCCAAGGACGCATGGGCCCTGGCCTGGTTCGATGGCGAACCTCTGTATGAACATGCAGACCCCAGGCGGGGGGAACACCGCGACTGGGGCACTTTGATTTACGACTACGGGCGCAACGAGGTCAAAAATTTTCTGCTCGGCAGTGCAATGTACTGGCTGGAGGAATATCACATCGACGGTCTCAGGGTCGATGCCGTCGCCTCCATGCTGTACCTGGATTATTCCCGGGAGCCCGACGACTGGGTACCCAATAAATATGGTGGAAATGAGAACCTTGAAGCCATTGACTTCCTGCGAGAACTCAACAGCATCACCCAAGAGCAACATCCAGGCACGGTCGTCATCGCCGAGGAATCCACTGCATGGCCCCAGGTAACCCGGCCACCCTGGGTCGGGGGATTGGGCTTTGCCATGAAATGGAACATGGGATGGATGCACGACACGCTTCTCTATTTCTCCAAGGATCCTATTCACCGCAAATACCATCATGACCAGCTGACCTTTGGATTGCTCTACGCCTTCACCGAGAATTTCGTTTTGCCGTTTTCCCATGACGAAGTCGTCCACGGCAAAGGATCGATGCTGGGAAAAATGCCTGGTGACGAGTGGCAGCGCTTTGCCAATCTTCGCCTGCTCTACACCTACATGCTCACCTACCCGGGCAAAAAGCTCCTGTTCATGGGGTGTGAATTCGCTCAGCCGGCAGAATGGAACTACGACAGTGAACTGGAGTGGCAGGTACTGAAATATCCCCTTCACAAGGGGGTTCAGAGTCTTTTGGCAGATCTTAATCGCCTGTACCAGAAGCATCCGGAATTGTACCAACATGAGTTCGAGTCCCAGGGCTTCGAATGGATAGACTGTCACGACTCGGCACAGTCAACTTTGAGCTATATCCGAAAAAGCGATGACGATTTCCTTCTCGTGGTGCTCAACTTCACACCGGTGCCACGCCACGACTATCGAATCGGCGTACCCGAATCTGGCATCTATCAGGAAATATTCAACTCAGACTCCACCTTTTATGGTGGTAGCAATGTAGGTAATGCCTGGGTTGAAGCCGAGAAGAAACCCTGGATGGGGCGCCCCTACTCCATCAGCATCACCCTGCCGCCCATGGCGGGTATCGTACTTTGCCGTCAACCCGATGAAGACGAAGAAGAACAAGAAGACTGACCTCATTGTGACGTGAAAATACTATTTATCACCAGCGAACTGTATCCGCTCATAAAGACCGGTGGTTTGGCCGATGTGGCTGGAAGTCTGCCCCAGGCCCTGCGCGATCTCGACAATGACGTGCGGGTGTTGCTGCCTGCTTATGGCAAGATCAAGGAACGACTCCCCGATGCTGTTCCGGTGACAGAAATGCATCTGTTGGGCCAGCCGGTGAGGGTGCTGTCAACAACTGCCCCCGGGAGCGAAATTCCCCTGTGGCTGCTGGATGCCCCCAAATGGTTCGATCGGCCTGGCAACCCCTATCTACAATCCGATGGAACGCCCTGGCACGACAATGACGAACGTTTCGGCGCCCTGTGCTGGGCGGGGGTTCTCCTGGCCCGTAACCAGGTCGGGCTGAATTGGCAGGCCGATATCGTCCATTGCAACGACTGGCAAAGCGGCCTGGTTCCAGCCTTACTGTCACCAATAGACGAACGCCCGGCAACGGTCTTCACCATCCACAACCTGGCCTATCAGGGAATCTTCCCCAAAAGCTCCCTTTCCAAACTGGAATTACCAGCTTCTTTGTGGACCCCGGAAGGACTGGAATTCCACGATCAACTGTCCTTCATCAAAGGTGGACTGGCCTACGCTGACCGCATCAATACCGTCAGCCCCACCTATGCTCAGGAAATCCAGACCGCGCGTTTTGGCTGCGGTTTGGAGGGTCTGCTCAGACATCGCAGTGATCGCCTGAGCGGGATTCTCAACGGAATCGATACGGACAAATGGGATCCAACCAACGACCAACTGATCCCACAAAATTATGACGCCAAATCGCTCGAGAAAAAAAATGCCAACAAGAAGGCTCTTCAGGAACGTTTTGGCCTGCCTGCACAGGACAAACAGATCTTGATGGCTTTCATCGGTCGCCTGGTCCCGCAAAAAGGCGTCGATCTGATCCTCAAGGCCCTGCCAGCCCTGCTGAAACATCCCTTCCAGATGGTCTTCCTGGGGTCTGGTTCCAGCGACTACGAACACAGCCTGCTCTACTGGTCACGCCGCCATCCCGACCAGATCGCGGTCCACATCGGTTACGACGAGGCACTTTCCCATCTGGTCGAAGCCGGAGCCGATATGTTTCTGATGCCCTCCAAGTTCGAACCCTGCGGCCTCAATCAGATGTTCAGTCAGCGCTACGGTACCGTGCCCATCGTTCACCGGACCGGTGGCCTGGCAGATACCGTCGAAGATGCAATTCCCAGTCAACTGAAAGCGGCAACCGGAATCAGCTTCGACCTTGCCGACCCCGGCGCCCTGCTGGAAGCCATCAAACGGGCCTGGTTGCTATATGACCAACCTTCCGTATGGCGAAAGCTGCAACGATCAGGCATGGCAAAGGATTTTTCCTGGCACCGCAGTGCCAAAGAATACTGTCAACTCTATCGACAAGCGCTGTCGGATCTCAGTCCGCAATCAAGTAGATAAGCTGCTACATTTAGGATGGCGGGTAAAGGCCTGCAGAGTTAATGAACAGAACACCTGATCATGGAAGCTGACCCGGGTCTTCGTCGACAGTTTCCGCACCCATCACACCACAACCGTGTTCATAGCAGCAGGGAGGCAGAGGCCACAGGATGAGAACCCCATGTGGAAGCTTCTCGAACACGGCCTTGGGGAACGGCCGTCGGCTATAAGCTTTGAACCGACCAAGGGTGCCGGATACCCGATCATCCAGACCGGATAGGGCCTTCCTCCCGATACCAGCAGCGTATGGCTGTCGATGATTGCCCCCTGGTATGACCTACTGTTCGACCATACTTTCTTCATCAACAACATTCGAAATTTCACAACCCATATGACCCCAGATGCGTGGATGGCCCTGGCCACGACTTCTTTATGTATCCTGTTGCTGGCCTGGGGCCGCTGGGCGCCGGAACTGATCTTATTGAGTGGCGTCACTGTGCTTTTGCTGGCCGGTGTCATCGACGTATCTCAGGCCTTGGCGGGTCTGAGCAATCCCGGCATGGTGACCGTTGCCCTGATGTACGTCCTGGTTGCCGGCATTCGGGAAACCGGCGGAGTGGAAATGATCGTCCGTTACCTATTGGGACGCCCACGCTCGATCACTGGCGCCATGCTCCGCACGCTTACCCCAGTCTTCGTGCTCAGCGCATTTCTCAATAACACCCCGGTAGTCGCCACCTTCATACCAGCCGTGGTCACCTGGTCGAAGCGGCTCAAATTCCCCATTTCCAGATTACTGCTGCCACTCAGTTACGCCGCCATGCTGGGCGGTGCCTGCACTCTGATCGGCACCAGCACCAATCTGGTCGTCAACGGGCTACTTGCCGAACGCCACCCGGATCTTGCACTTGAACTGTTCGATCTTGCCATCGTAGGAATTCCAATTGGCGTTGCAGGCCTTGTCTATATGCTGGCTTTTGCCCGTTGGCTTTTACCTGCACGAGATACGAGCGCCACTCTCTTCGCCAATCCCAAAGAATACACCATCGAAATGGAGGTCGATCCCGATGGGCCCTTGGCCGGCAAGACCGTTGAAGCGGCAGGGTTGCGCCACCTCGGGGATGTGTATCTGGTGGAAATCGAACGCAATGGCGACATACTCGCTGCCGTCGGTCCCCAAGAGAAACTCAAGGGTGGTGATCGACTGATCTTTGCCGGCAGCACCCACGCCGCCATCGACCTGCAGCAGATCAAGGGCCTGAGGCCTTCCACCCACACCGGTTTCAATCTCATGAACCACCCTGACCGTTGTATTGTCGAGGTGGTGGTTTCACCAGAATGTGGTCTGGTGGGCCAGACGATTCGCGACGGGCGGTTCCGCAGCCAATATGGTGCAGCGGTTCTGGCAGTCTGCAGAGAAGGCCATAGGGTCGAAGGCAACCTGGGAAACGTTCGCCTGAAACCCGCCGATACACTTCTTCTGGAGACCCGTCCCAATTTCCTGGAACAATTCGGTCAGGCGCGGGACTTTCTCCTGGTCAGTGAAGTACAAGGTCCGGCACGCCCGGACCACACTAAAAGCTGGTTGGCATGGTTGATCCTGGTATCCGTCGTCGTCATGGCAGCCAGTGGCATCGTCGAGCTGTTCAAGGCCGTCTTGGCCGGGGGTGCCGCCATGCTGCTCAGCGGTTGCTGCACCTTCACCAAGGCCAAGCGCAGTGTGGACGGCCCTATTTTACTGACCATCGCTTCTTCCTTCGCCCTGGGAAAGGCGCTGGAGGTTTCTGGTGCCGGCATGGTCATGGCACAAGGTATGCTGACCCTTGCTGACAGCCCCGTGACCCTTCTGGCTCTCACCTATTTCCTGGTGACACTGCTCACCTCGCTGATCACCAACAATGCTGCCGCTGTCCTGGTCTTTCCAATCCTGATGGCAGTGGTCGAACATCTGCACCTGAACCCCATTCCCTATTTGATCACCCTGATGCTGGCAGCCTCGAGCAGTTTTGCCACCCCGATCGGATATCAGACCAACCTCATGGTCTATGGCCCCGGAGGCTACCGATTTCGTGACTATTTGATCTTCGGTGGCGGTCTGACCCTATTGGTGGGATGTATGACCATTTGGCTGGTTCCGGTACTATGGCCATTGCGACCGGCATAGGCACCCTGCCTCCAGTCGGAGAATCATTATTTCCCGGGATTCTCCTATTCGTCACCCATGCCACCTGGATCCTCCACATTTCTCCCCGATATCACCGGGTTACATACCAACAATCCTTGTCGGGATCCTTCCTTCTGCAACTGGCATTTCAGCACCATCACTGCTATCTGGCTCCCATGACGTGACTGAAGCATTCCCAGGATTTAAAATCCTTGGTTTTGCCTTATTTCCAAGGAAGCACATCCATTTAAGGAGTTATCGATCCATGAAACATTCCACCCTGACCCTAATCCGTCATGGCCAGTCAATCTGGAACCTGCAGAACCGCTTTACCGGCTGGATCGACGTCACCCTGAGCCCTCAAGGAATCGCAGAGGCGAAGGAGGCTGGAAAATTGCTCGCTGACGAGCATTTTGACATCGCTTTTGCCTCAACCCTGATCCGCTCCCAGGAGACGCTCTACGAGATCCTGCGTCTGAACCGTCATTGTGTCGGTTACCGCCGGGTACACGAAGGTGAAAACCCATGGTATGAACATTTCCAACCCGGCGAAAAAGACACGCATACTCTCCCCGTCTATTTTTCCGAGACCCTAAACGAGCGTTTTTACGGTGATCTCCAGGGGCTCAACAAAGATCAGGCACGGCAGGAATTCGGTGCCGAACAGGTGCATATCTGGCGGCGCAGTTTCGACATTCCACCCCCCAATGGTGAAAGTCTGGCTTCCACCGCCGCAAGGGTCATCCCCTTTTTCAAAGACTGTCTGGTTCCCCATCTTGAGCAGGGCAGGCACATGCTGATCGCTGCCCACGGCAACTCCCTTCGGGCCTTGATCATGCATTTGGAGAATATGACTCCGGAACAGATCCTGGCCTATGAATTGGACACCGGCGTTCCCATCCAATATGAACTGGACCAACAGCAGAATGTCGTGAGTAAAAAGATCTTTGAAGCCGAAAAAAGCTGATCAAGAGGCGGGTTTCCTGTCTGATCGGCTTCCCGGACGAAGCTGGCATCCAGATAGATGGTCACCTATGAAAAACCGCGGATTCCAGGCCGGTTGCGGCCACCCATTGAATCCGCGGTGGATCTGGTACGCCTCCCCGGGACACACAGCAACGATTGCCATCAGTGCGCCTCGTCCCAGTTGTCTCCAACCCCCAGATCGACCTCCAACGGGACTTTCAATTCTGCCGCCACGCGCATCAGGGAGCCGATCTGCTCCATCGCCTCTTGCAACCTCGACTCGCAGACCTCGAACACCAGTTCGTCGTGGACCTGCATGATCATTTTCACTCCTTCGCCCGTCTTCCTGATCCAGCCATCCACCGCTATCATCGCCCGTTTAATGATATCGGCTGCGGTTCCCTGCATCGGAGCGTTGATGGCGGTGCGCTCGGCATACTGGCGGCGCTGATGGTTTCTTGACTTGAGTTCCGGTAGGTACAACCTGCGGCCGAACAGGGTCTCCACATAGCCCTGCTCATAGGCCAGCTGGCGGGTCTTGTCCATATATCGGCGCACTCCGGGGTAACGTTCGAAATAGGTCTCTATATACGCTTGAGCTTCCTCGCGGCCAATGCCAAGCTGCCGGGCCAGACCGTAGGCCGACATGCCATAGATCAGGCCGAAATTGATCGCCTTGGCAGAACGCCTCTGACCGGGAGTGACTTCCTCAGGTGAGACACCGAAAATCTCGGCCGCGGTGGCCCGATGGATGTCGGCACCCTGAGCAAATGCCGACAACAGATTCTCGTCTTCCGAAAGATGCGCCATGATACGTAGTTCGATCTGGGAATAATCGGCAGCCACCAACTTGTATCCATCCTCGGCCACGAACGCCCGGCGTATCCGCCTCCCTTCCTCGCTGCGAATGGGGATGTTCTGCAAGTTGGGGTCGGAAGAGGACAACCTGCCAGTGGCTGTCACCGCTTGGTGATAGGAAGTATGGACCCGGCAGGTCAAAGGGTGGATCTGATCAGGCAGGCGATCGGTATAGGTGGATTTGAGCTTGTTCAGCCCTCGGTACTGAAGAATCAATTGCGGCAGTTCGTACTCTTCCGCCAGTTGCTGCAGGACCTCCTCTGAAGTCGATGGTTGGCCCTTGGGTGTCTTCTTGATGATGGGAAGCCCCAGTTTTTCATAGAGCACATGCTGAATCTGCTTGGGTGAAGCCAGGTTGAATTCCTCTCCGGCGATACAGTACACCTGCTCTTCAATATCCTTCATCCGCCGGGATAATTCACCACTCAGCTCCGCCAAAGCATTGCGGTCGACTTTGACCCCATTGCGCTCGATCCTCACCAGTACCGGCACCAGCGGCATCTCGATCTCCCTGTACAAACGCTCGAGTTTGGGCTCTGCTTCTAACTTCGGCCACAGCACCCGATGCAGGCGCAGGGTGATATCCGCATCTTCCGCCGCATAGGGAACCGCCTGGGCAAGATCTACCTGGCCGAAGGCAACCTGTTTGGCGCCTTTTCCCGCCACCTCCTCATAGCTGACGGTCTTGAGTCCCAGATAAGTCAATGCCAAAGAGTCCAGGTCGTGGCGGGTGGCGGTGGAATTGAGGACATACGACTGCAGCATGGTGTCGTGGGTGATTCCCTGTAGCTCAATACCATGATTGGCCAGGACATGGGCATCGTACTTGAGATTCTGCCCCAGTTTGGGGTGATCCGACTCCAGCAATGGACGCAGTTCCTCCAGGACTGCATCACAATCAAGTTGCAAGGGGGAATCCGGATAGTCGTGACCCACGGGCACATAAGCCGCTTCACCTGGAGTCACTGCGAACGAAAGCCCGACCAGACGGGCATCGAGATAATTCAGATCGGTGGTCTCGGTATCCAAGGCAAACAGGGGAGCCCTCTGCAGACGTGACACCCAGTGTGACAACGCATCGGCGTCCATGACCGCATGATAGTCGGCCGGGTCATCTCCTTCCTTTTCCGGTCCCTGGGTGGTGGGAATGTCCAGTTGACGTAACCAGGTGGTGAATTCGAAGCGCTTGAACAACTCGATGAGTTTCGTGGTATCGGGTGAACGGCGCTTTAGATCTCGAGGGGTCACGCGCAACGGCACATCGTCGTGGACGGTGGCCAATTGGCGCGACAAACGCAATTGCTCCAGATTGGCACGCAATTTTTCGCCGATTTTCCCTTTGATTTCGTCGGCATGCTCGATGATCTGGTCCAGGGAGCCGTATTGATTCAACCATTTGGCTGCTGTTTTGGGGCCAACGCCTGGAACACCAGGTATGTTGTCGGAAGTATCTCCCACCAGGGCCAGGAAATCGATGATCCGTTCCGGCGGCACTCCGAACTTACGTATCACGCCCTCCACGTCCAACCTGGTCTCCGACATGGTGTTATCGAGGATCACGTGCTCGTCCACCAGCTGCGCCAGATCCTTGTCGCTGGTGGCCACCACCACGTCGAAACCTTCGGCTCTGGCTTGTTTCACCAAGGTGGCGATCACATCATCGGCCTCCACCCCAGGCTCCACGATCAGCGGAATCCCCATGGCCTTGATGAGCTCCTTGAGCGGCTTCACCTGCGCTTGCAGCTCCTCCGGCATGGGCGGCCGGTGAACCTTGTAGTCCTCGAACAGGTCGTTGCGAAAGGTCTTGCCAGGCGCGTCGAAGATCATTGCGAAATAAGGCGTGTCATAACTCTGCTGCAATTTTCGCAGCATGTTGGCGACTCCATAGATGGCCCCGGTGGGCTCACCCCTGGAAGTACTCAAAGGAGGCAGCGCATGGTAGGCACGGTAGAGAAACGAGGAGCCGTCCACCAGAACGAGCAGTTTGGATTGATTGGTCATTGATGCTTTTCCGCATCGAAGGGGCGGTACATCAATTCGTCTTTGATCTCATAGGTATAGGGCAGGCCATAAAACTGCCACCCTTCCACCCGACCGCGCAGACCGTAGAAAGGGCTGTATTTCTGCAACAGGGCTTTCTCTTTGGGGGAGTGGCCTTGGAAAGCGTCTCCCTCGAAACCATCCCGTACGTTATAGACGTGGCTGAAGCCTGCTTGTTTCAGGGCATCTGCGGCAGGCGCGCTGCGACTACCACTTCGGCAGATCACCAGCAGGGTATCGGACCTTTTGAACCGGGACGCCACATCCTTGACGAAATGGGGATTGCGGTGTGGTCCCCCTTGAAAGAACACGAACGGTATGTTGTAAGCCATGGGAGGATGACCAACCAGCTGGTATTCTTCAGGGGTGCGAACATCCACCAAATAAGTGTTTCCCCCACCGCGCTGCAACCTGTCATAGGCTTCCAGGGTATTAATGTTTTTAGCCAGCCTGGCATCTCCAGCAGCATGGACGGCAGAACCCCATAGTATGAAAAAAAACAGCCCGCACAAAACACGGGAAAAGATACGGTATGGCATTATGATCTCCTTGTTTTGAAACTTGTGACTCGGAAAAGGGGTCAAGGAACCAGGATCGATGCGACAAGCGTTCAATCCACAAGTAAAATTCTCCCATACTTGGGATCCCACTCAAACTCAGGAACCAAACTGATGCGCGATCTTCCTATACAGTACGTGGTTTGCAGCAAGGAACTTGGTCGGCTATGTGAAACGTTGACAGGCAGCCGATGGCTCGCCATCGATACCGAATTTCTAAGGGAGTCCACCTACTATCCGGAATTCTGCCTGCTGCAGGTCGCTGGGGAAAATGCGCTTGCCTGCATCGACCCTCTAAAGGTCAGGGATTTGACCCCTCTGTGGGATCTTCTGTACCAACCCGAGGTGGTCAAGGTTTTTCACGCTGGGCGTCAGGATCTGGAAATCTTCTATCATCTACATGGCAGTCTGCCAAGGCCTGTATTCGACACCCAACTGGCAGCACCGCTTTTGGGATATCCGGATCAAATCGGCTATGCCAATCTGGTGGCGGAAATCCTGGGGGTACAACTGGACAAAGGCCATAGCCGCACCGATTGGCGTAAGCGTCCCTTGAGCCCGGAACAAATCAAATATGCAGCCGATGATGTACGTTACCTGGCACCCCTGTATCTCGAAATCCGCCAAAGACTCGAGCGGCTGAATCGACTGGCGTGGCTGCAAGAGGATTTCGATTCCCTGACCGATCCCGACAACTATGCCAACCCTCCTCAGGATGCCTGGCTGAGGATCAAAGGGGCTCGTAAATTGAAAAGCCGTCAGCTGTCGATACTGAAACGCCTGGCAGCCTGGCGGGAGCAGGTGGCGAGGGAGGAAAACCTGCCACGTGGCTGGATCATCAAGGATGATCTGTTATGTCATATCGCCCGACTCAGACCCCAAACCCCAAAGGCTCTGAGTCAGCTTCGAGGACTAGGGGATAAGACCTTGAAACGCCATGGCCAGACCCTTTGCCGGTTGGTCAATCAGGCTTCAAGTGATTCTGAAGTCGAACCTGTGCAGCACCCACCAGCAAGAACCACCGAACAGGAAGCACTCGTGGACCTCCTGAATGCAGTGGTCCGTTTACAGGCTGCCTATCATCACATTACCCCTTCTGTGCTCGCCTCACGCAAGGATCTGGAACATTTTCTCGATCGTCCCGAACAGTCTCGCCTATATCACGGCTGGCGGCGCAAACTGGTCGGCGAACCACTGATGGACCTGCTCCAGGGCAGGAAAAGGTTATCGATCGAGCAAGGACGTATCTATATGGAAGAAAACCCGTGACAGGCCCACCACCGCTGATCCAGTCCCTGCTCAGACCTGAAACCTGGAACCACCCCACCTCGGAGATCTGTCTCCTCGAGACCCATATTTCCTGGATCATCCTTACCGGCCCTTTCGCTTACAAGATCAAGAAGCCGGTGGATTTTGGCTTTCTTGATTTCACCACCCTGGAAAAACGCAGGTTCTATTGTCGCGAGGAACTGCGTCTCAACCGCCGCCTGGCTGAGGAGTTATATATGGATGTGGTGACCTTCAGGGGTGACGATTCTCATCCCACGCTGGGAGGAAACGGCCCCATCGTGGAGTACGCCGTCAAGATGCGTCAGTTCGATCAATCAGAACTGTTGGCCGAATATGCCCGGCAGGACAGATTGAAGGAAGACCACGTCGTGCAATTGGCCCATCTGATTGGCCATTTCCATGTAATGACCGACCGGGCTACGCCGGAGAGTCCATATGGTGAGCCGGAGCAGATCGAAAAAGCATGCCTGGAAAATTTTTCTCACATCGATGCCGGCCTTCGGGGTCATGGAAAACTCAGCGAGAAGACCCAATGGCTGAAAGACTGGACCATCCGTACTTATGAACAGCTCCGTTCACTCATGGCCAAGCGGAAACAAGAAGGCTATGTCCGCGAGTGCCATGGCGACCTCCATCTGGGAAATATCGTGATGTGGCGGGGACACCCAACCCCTTTCGACTGTATCGAATTCAATCCCATGCTGCGCTGGATCGACGTGATCAGCGAAATTGCCTTCACAGTGATGGACCTGACTGCCCGGGGGCAGCGCCCATTGGCTTTCCGCTTCCTCAACGAATATCTCACCATGACAGGTGACTACCCGGGCCTAAAACTGCTGCGCTACTACCTGGTCTATCGGGCCATGGTACGGGCAAAGATCGCTTATTTGAGTGATCAGCAAAACCGAGGCAACCAGTCTCATAGAGATCTGGAGCATTACCTTGCACTGGCTCTCGGTTTCAGTCAGCCCGCCCTTCCCATGCTATTGATCACCCATGGTTTTTCCGGTAGCGGCAAATCTTACGCCAGCCGCCGGTTGGCTGCCCATTTGGATGCCCTTCATCTGAGATCGGATGTGGAACGGAAGCGACTGGCGGGGCTTTCCCCCCAAGCCCCTTCGAAATCCGGTTTGGGGAAAGATATTTACAACCGGGAGTTTACCCAATGTACTTATCAGAAACTACGGGAGCTGGCAAGGGATATCCTGCAGGCAGAATTCAGCGTCATCGTCGATGCGACTTTTCTAAATCAGCAGGAACGTCGGCAATTTCGCCAACTGGCAGAATCGATGGGGGTGGCTTTTCGTATCCTTGACTTTGGCGCGGAAGCAGCAGTATTGCGCCAGAGGATCGAGAAAAGGCTGCAGGAAAGCCAGGATCCTTCGGAAGCCGATCTGATGGTGCTCGCTTATCAACTCAGTCACCACGATCCACTCTCTCCCGAAGAACAGGCCATGAGCATCCATTTTGACACCAGTCAGGGATTTGATCTTGAACAGGCTTTGTCCGAATTGGGCAATATCGCCAT
>JALVSV010000218.1 GCA_027024125.1 Methylothermaceae bacterium
CCTTTGGCGCGGGCGGTACGGACATAATCCTTTTCCACCTCTTCCAGAAACAGGGTTCGGTACCAGCGGGTGCCCGAGCCGATTCCGGAAACGACTCCCACCACCACCGGAAGGATCACGAACTTGATGGCAGCCAACCCTGAATCGTAACCGGAGATCGGCACCAGTTTCATCACTTTCCCGAACAGGAACTGGCCGGCGATGATAAAGAACAGGGCCGAGATCGACATCAGGACGACGCATCCGGCGACTCCTGAAAATTCCAGATAGGTGCGGCGAAAGAACACCAGCAGCAAGGCAAAGGTGGTATTGGTCGCCAATCCCAGCAACAGGGTAGGGAGAGCGATGGCCAGCGATGGCCACATGCGTTCCCGGATATCGGCGCCAATGTCCCGGCCGCTATCGGAACGGCCGAATCGGAACAGAAACAGACTCAATGACTTCTGAAAGAAAATGGTTTGGGTCAGTTTTTCCATACCGCTTTTCCCGGCGTTGTAGAACAACGGCATGTCATAGCCATGTTCCTGTTTCCACTTGGTGATGGCTTCTTCGGTCACATATTTTTGTCCCAGTTGCATCCTTGCCATGTCGTCGGGGGGATTGACCATGAAAAACAGGGCGAAGGTGATCAGGTTGACGCCGATCAATATGGGGAAGGCATTGAGGATGCGGCGAATGAGATAGGCGGTCATAACGCGGTTGCCTGCATTCTCTTGCGGTAGCTCAGCCAGGCCGGGATGATGACCAGGACCAGACCCACTATCAGGAATCCGAGTGGCCACCACAAGGGTCGGTTCCACAGTTGGCGCATTCGGGCCCGTCGTCGTGGCTCCAGGCGCATGTATTTGAGAGTGTTGTTGGCCATCAAGTTGGGCTTCACGTTGTGCAGCCAGGAGTGGAACAGCGTGAAGTTCTTGGGATGGAAACCGAACACCCAGGGAGCATCCCGGCGGATGATATTCTGCATTTTTTCGATCAGTGCCAGGCGCTCAGGCGTATTGTCCATGTTGCGCATCCTTTCGAACAGCTGGTCGAACTGCGGATTGAGGTAATTGGCCGCATTCTCTCCTCCATATTTGACTTTGCCGTTGGGGCCATAGAGCAGGAAGAAAAAATTTTCCGGATCGGGATAGTCGGCATTCCAGCCCCACATGAAGATCTGGGCATTGCCGGTGCGCATCTTTTCGCGAAATCGATTGTAATCCGTAGCGCGGATGACCAATTGGATACCCAGTTTGGCAAACTGCTTGCGATACCAGTTCAATCTGGCCTTGTCGTCCGGTCCGCCTCCTGGCGTATCGAAATACAACAGTAACGGTTCACCGGAAATGGGACTGCGTCCTCCGGGATAGCCGGCCTCGGCCAGGATCCTTTTGGCTTCCTCTATGGATTTTCTCATCGGGTGGCCATGTTGCCAAACATACACGTAAGGGTTGATACCTTTAGGTCCTTCGATCCACCCAAAGATTCCTGGTGGCAGGACACCCTGGGCAGGAATTCCCCTGCCATTGGTGAATATGGAAATATATTCCTCGTAATCGATGGCGATGGAAAGTGCCTGGCGCAACTTGCGTTTCTGCTCACTCAGCCCCCCGACGACCGGGTCGAGCATGTTGAAACCGAGGTAAAAGATAGAAGGGGCGACGGCGGTTTGCAGCCTCACACTTTTTTCCCTGAGGGTGTCGGTCAATTCGGCCTGGCCTGTGGCGCCAAAATGAATGGCCTGATCGAAGCTGTCAGAACCGATGCCCGAAGCCTCGTAATAGCCCTGGAGGAATTTGTTCCACGCCGGGATGGATTCTCGTTCAAGAATATAATGGACCCTTTCTATGAAAGGCAGGGGCTTTCCCGCATCCGCCAAAAGCCCCTGCTCTGTGTCATCCGGTTCCCCGGTATGGGGATAGCCCTCCCCATGGAAATTAGGGTTTTTGACCAGCGCCATGCGGCGATTGGGATTGTTCTGGACCAGCATGTAGGGACCTGTGCCCACGGGGTACCAGTCCAGGGTGAGATTGCGCTCCTGCAGCAATGTCTGGTGGTAGAACTGATCGGCTTCCCATGGCATGGGCGCGAAGAAAGGCATTGCCAGCCAGTACTTGAATTGGGGGTATTTGCCGTGGATGCGAATCACGTAATGGTATTTGTCCAGGGCCTTGACCCCGGGGATGGAAAAGGGTCGTACGTCGAAGAACCCCTTTGGTTTCTCCTGACGGTAGCGGCGGGATAGTTCGGCGGCAAAATCGGCAAGGCCGACAATGTGTTGCTGCATCAGGCCGGCGATTGGAGAGTGGAGCTGTGGATGCACCAATCGCTTGATCTGATACACGAAGTCTTCGGCAGTGAGTTCCCGGCTGGCCAGGCTGGCGAAATCGATGGGAGAGGAAATCTCTTCCAGGTCTTCCGGCTTCAAGTGGGCGTAGCGCATCTTGCCCTGTTGGTCGTGTACGAATGCCGGGTGGGGTTGATAGTAGATGCCCTCACGAATGGAGATCAGGAACTGGCTGAAGGCTATCTGGTCTGTAGGGGTATCGGCCGGAAGCGGATTGCCGCTGTGATCGAAATAGGTCACTTTCGGCATGGATTGCGCGGCCAGTGGCATCAGTGTATAGGGTCGTTTCAAATAATGGTACTGTAAGGGGGGCTCGTAAATCTGAGCGATCAAACGATACTCATCGGAGCTGTAGGCGACGGCTGGATCCAGGTGCTTGGGGCGCTCGGAAAATGAGGAGTAGTAGATATTTGCCTGTTTGTCTTTGGATGGATAGGGATTGTTCAATGGGCCCTCACAGGCGCAGAGACCCGCCAGACATAAACCCAACAATGCTACGATCCGGTTGATTTCCATGGGCGAGTAATATACCACTTGGAGCAGGTGTTTGAGATGATTCGTGTCCTTCTGATATTGGCGGTTTTGGGATTTCTTCTCTGGGGCTTGCGTTGGTTCATGCGTACCCCACCCCAGGAAATCATCGCCACGCTGCGGGGCAAGGGAGGGCTGGTGTTGGTCGCCATCCTGGTTCTCCTCGCCTTGCTGGCCCACAACTGGGTGGTGCCGCTACTGGGAGCGGCAGGAGCGGTTCTTGCCCGTAGTCTTCCCTATTTACCAAGGCTTTGGCCGGTACTGGAACGAATCTGGCTGCACCGACGGTACAACCAGCAGGGAACATCTTCAGGTTCAAGTTCGGGTTCAGGATCGAGCGGTTCGGCCATGCCCGCTTCCATGGCCGAGGCGTATGAAATCCTCGGACTCAAGCCAGGCGCCACGAAAAAGGATGTCATTATGGCCCATCGCCGTTTGATGCAGAAGGTACATCCTGATCGGGGTGGATCTGATTTTCTTGCCGCTCAAATCAACCGTGCCAAGGAAATTTTATTGTCTTCATTAAAATAAACCTTGCATTTGTTAATGAAGTTCACTAGTCTGTGAAGCATCCGATCGATATGATGTTTTATGAATTTCCCTGGCTCCCGATTTCCGGCGCTGTTTGCGACTGCCGGCTTTCCTTCAGCCCCTCCCGGGCGGTCCTCAATGCCAATTGAGGAATTTCTACTGCACTCCACACAATTCCTTTGTACAACAATCCTCGACAGGTTCATGTGGCCGGAGTCGTGCTCATATCAATACCTAACTCCTGGGCGGTTGCCCGGATCTCGGCGCCCCGGCCTTCACGCCATTGACCGGGCTGTCGATTTTTTCTTTGACCAAATGGCGTATTTTTCCGATAGGGTTTAGTAATGAAGAATATTTATGTAGGCAATCTGTCTTATCAGTTGAGCGAAGATGAGCTGCGGGACACGTTCTCTCAGTTTGGAGAAGTGTCTTCCGTTCGCATCATCAAGGATCGCTACACCGATCGCTCAAAGGGTTTCGGTTTCGTAGAAATGCCGGTGGATTCGGAAGCGGATTCCGCAATCCAGAATCTGGATGGCCAGGATCTGAAAGGGCGCGCCCTGAGGGTGAATGAAGCCCGCCCTCGAGACGATTTTCGCCCCCGCCGCGAATTCGCATAAAGCTTTTCCCCTGCCTTGCAGGTGTGAAGTGATCAGGCCCGAAGACAATTTGTTGTCTTCGGGTTTTTTTGTGGGCGCGCAAAATCTCCGTCATTGGGTTTTTTTCCGGATTTTGAGTTTCCGCAGATGATGGGTCCCACCTGTCCGGGTATATCTTTGACCCAGCATTTCGCCGGCATTCCATCCTGAAGCCCAGGCCCATTGAAAGTTATATCCACCCAACTGGCCGGTGACATCAACGACTTCCCCGACAAAGTACAAGTTGGGAACCAGTCTGCTTTCCAGGGTTTTCGAGGATAGCTCGTCACAGTCGACACCCCCCAGGGTCACCTCCGCTTTGCGGTAACCTTCGGTTCCTTCCGGGACGATTTGCCAGCGGTGCAGCTGTTTGCCGACAAACTCAATTTCCCGTGTGTTCAATTGAGCCAAAGGCTTGTCCAGCCATTGTCGTGGTAACAATGCGGGAACCAGGCGGTTGGGTAGAGTCTGCCTAAGCAGTGTTTTGAGTTTCATGCGTGGATGCCCTTGGCGGGAACTCTGAATCAAGCTTGTCATGGATTTGCCAGGCAGAAAGTCTATGGTGACCGCTGACCCTGGTTGCCAGTAGGACGAAATCTGGAGGATGGCCGGTCCGCTGAGTCCCCGGTGGGTGAACAAGAGGTCGTCCTGGAAGCTATGTCCCAGGCTGGATACAGTGGTGATGAGGCCGATCCCGGCAAGCCCTGAGTAACGTATTTTGTCGCGTGGTTGCCATAACAGGGGCACCAGGCCCGCCCGGGGGGAAACGATCGAATGGCCAAGAGATTCCGCCAGCCGGTATCCAAAAGGACTGGCCCCCATTTTGGGGAAGGAAAGTCCGCCGGTCGCGACGACCAATGAACGGCAGCGCCAATGCTGTGTGTGGGTGAACAGGTGGAACCCACCGTCGGTATCAGGTTCGATATGGGTAATTTTGTTATTGAGGAAGATGGATGCTTTCGCCCGGCTGCATTCAGCAAGCAGCATTGCAAGGATATCTTTCGAGCTGTGGTCGCAGAACAGCTGCCCCTGTTTCTTTTCATGATAGGGGATATGATGGCGTTCCACCATGGCGATGAAGTCCCACTGGGTAAAGCGGCTCAGGGCTGATTTGCAGAAGTTGGGATTGCGCGACAGGTAGCGATCGAAGTCGATCTCAAGATTGGTGAAATTACAGCGTCCGCCACCGGAGATGAGAATTTTTTTTCCAGGCTTGTTGGCATGGTCAAGCACCACGACCCTGAGGCCCTGCCTTCCGGCTGCAATGGCACACATGAGGCCGGCTGCGCCTGCACCGACAATGAGGGCATCACAGATTTGAGTATGCGTATTTATTGCGGTTTACCGTGAAATGTTGTGGGAGGAAGCAGGGCATTGGTTTTCGGAACGCTGTCAATCCGTCCATGGAAGCTCGGACATGGCCGTCCAGGCCATGTACGCCCTCAAACCAATAC
>JALVSV010000219.1 GCA_027024125.1 Methylothermaceae bacterium
CGTATGCGGGAATCGCTGACCAGGGAGGCGCCGGTTTCGGGGCCACCTGGCAGCAACTGGAGTACTTCTTTCGGAATACCGGCCCGGTGCAGCAGCCTGACCGCCAGGGCAGCGGTCAGGGGAGTCTGCTCGGCCGGTTTGGCGATCACAGAATTCCCGGCTGCCAGGGCGGCAGTGACCTGACCAGTGAAGATGGCCAAGGGAAAATTCCATGGACTGATGCATACGAAGGGGCCTCGGCCACGGAGGAGCAGTCGGTTCTGTTCCCCCACAGGGCCTGGAAGATCCAGAGGTGTCATGAACAGCCGTCTTGCCTCAGAAGCGTGGAAATAACAATAATCCACAGCCTCCCGTACCTCGGTATCCGCATCGGGCAGGCATTTTCCGGCCTCACGTACGCACAGGTCCAGAAATTCTTCCCGGTGGGCCTGGAAAAGTTCGCCTGCACGCTCTAGACACAGCGCTCTGTGTTCGGCTCCCGCCAAGTCCCAGTCGGAAAAGGAGGATCCGGCACAGGCCAGTGCCTCGCTTACCAGTTTGGGGCTGGCCTCCACCACGCTACCGACTCTCTTGCCATCGATGGGACTGAGGACCGCTCGTTCAGGACCCTGCCGGGAGATGCCCGCAACGACTGGAACAGCTGTGTGGTATTGACTCATCGATGAAGGCAGGGATTGCTCCAGCCGGTTGCGGGTCAACGGATCGGCTAAATTGAGCCCCGTCGAGTTTCGACGATGGGGCAGATAAAGGTCAGGCGGAAGCGGAATGTTCGGGTTGGGAATGGTGTCCAGGTTTTGCACCTTGACGACTGGGTCGGCTATGAGTTCTTCCACAGGAAGACGTTCATCGCTGAGCCGGTTGACGAACGAAGTGTTGGCACCATTTTCCAGTAGCCGGCGTACCAAATAGGGCAACAGCTCGCGGTGACTGCCGATGGGAGCATAGATTCTGCACCGGGTTTCGATTCCTTGTCGCTTCAAGGCTTCATAGAGTTCTTCCCCCATGCCGTGGAGTCTTTGGAACTCGATAGGGCAGTCGGCTGCAATCTCGACTACCCAGGCCACGGAATGGGCGTTATGGGTGGCCAAGCGGGGCAGGAAAACGTCACGTCGTTGCAGAATCCGCCGGGCCAGGGCGAGCCAGGCGACATCGGTATTGCATTTTCGGGTGTAGACCGGATAGCCGGTCAGTCCCAGTTGCTGGGCCCGTTTGATCTCGGTGTCCCAGTAAGCACCCTTGACCAGACGTACGGGGATACGCTTGTTCAGGCTGTGGGCCAGTTCGGCGAGATATTCGATGACTGGAGCAGCGCGTTTTTGATACGCCTGGACCGCCAGCCCCAAACCGTTCCAGCCGGCCAGATCAGGATGCCGGAAGGTGTGCTCGAAGAGGTCCAGCATCAGATCCAGTCGATCGGCCTCCTCGGCATCCAGTGTCAGACCGATACCGGCGGTTTTGGCTTCCAGGGCCAGGGTCAATAACCGTGGAGCCAGTTCGTCCAGGACCCGCTGATGCTGGGAGTATTCGTAGCGTGGGTGGAGGGCTGAGAGTTTGACCGAGATCTCTTTGTCGATGCCCGGAGGCCAGCTGGCCAGGGCAGCGATGGCGTTGCGGTAATTGGCGAAATACTTGTCGGCTGCCGCCTGGGTCAGGGCTGCTTCGCCCAGCATGTCGAAGGAATAGCAGCCGTTGGGATTGCAGCGGTGCAATGCCTCATCGAGGGTCGGGGCGAGAATGAACTGGCTGCCCAGAATCCGCATCGCCCGGTAGATGAGTTCACGCAGCAGGGTTTCACCCCGGTGAAGCAGGGGTTCGAGCAGTCCCTCGGGATCGGATTCTTTTTCCAGCCTCACCAGCCTGCCGGTCAGTAACAACCCCCAAGTGGAGGCGTTGACCAGCAGGGAACCGCTGTGCCCCAGATGGGCATCCCAATGTCCTTTGCTGAGCTTGTCGTGAATCAGCCGGTCGGCGGTGGCGGAATCGGGAATCCGAAGCAGTGCCTCGGCCAAGCACATGAGCAAAATTCCCTCGTGGGTGGAAAGATCGTATTCGTTCAGAAAGGCGTCAAGAGGATGGTGGTGCCGGCGCACTTCCCGAACCAGCGAGTAGGCCCGCTTTGCCACCTGCTTTTGGTCCGCGTCAGGTAGTTGGGCATCGGCAAGCATGATTTGGACTGCCTGATCCTCCTCCAGCAACCAGGCGCTGGCGATCCTTTCCCGCAACAGGGCAATGGGTTGCATGACTCAGAGAGTCAGTCCTTCCTGACGTAAGGCTTCGCCCACTGCCGGGCGTTCTGCGATGCGGTCGAAATACTTCAGGAGTACCGGCCAGGGTGAAAGGTCGAGGCCGACGTAGTCACGCCAGCTCATGACCACGAACAGGTAGGCATCGGCAACCGTGAAAACATCACCCATCAGGTAATCCTGGCCGCTGAGTTGGACTGCAGTATAGGCAAAGCGTTCCCCCAGTCGCCGACGGAACGATTCCTTCACCTCATCGGGCAGATCCGGCTGGAACAGGTTCCCGCACCCCTTGTGCAGTTCGGTGGAGATGAAATTCAGCCACTGTTGAAGCTGATAACGGGGGAAAGTCCCGGGGGGTGGCACCAATTGTCTTGCCGGGGCCTGATCGGCAAGGTACTGGACGATGGCTGGGCCCTCGAGGAGCACCACACCATCTTCGAGTTCCAGCGCGGGAACATACCCCAGTGGATTGATGCGGTGAAAATCTTCCCCCGATTCCGTGCGTTTGGAGTCCAGGTCGACCTTGACCAATTCGTAGGGCAGCCCTGTCTCGCAAAGGACGATATGGGGGGAAAGGGAACAGGCTCCAGGGGCGTAATAAAGTTTCATGGAAACCTCCTCGCCGTGTTGGAAGAGGTTTCATCATAACCTGTCAGGTCCCGGAAAGGGAATCTGTGACAGCTGAATCCATCGGCGATCTGCTGCGGCGTTGGATAGGAATTTCAACGCCACATTCCCATCTATCTTTGGTGAAGGCCACCCCTGGCAGGTCTGTCTGGTAACAATTTCTGCTCGTTTCCTCTTCATTTGCCAGGCTGCGGCTCAGCACGGTTTTTCTTTATCGGTTGTATCTGGTTTTGTGAAGCATTTGCCGCGGGAGATCGAGCAGCTCTGCCAGCTGCAGGAATAGCGAGGAAGTATGCCCGGGGGCGGGAAAGCGTGCAATCGGGGGACAGCCATTTTGTCCGGTAAGCCATTTTGTCAGGTGACGGAAAATATGCTTATATGAATCAATTTGGGCATATCGTTGATCAGAGGAAAAGCAGTGGCACAGTTACAGTCCGCAAACAACTCCAAAGGGCGTGTTTTTCTGTACGACGGGGAACAAATCAGATCCCTCGCATCCAGGGATACCGTGGCCAAAGGGCTAAAAGCTTTCAATGAAAACCGTGTCTTCGATCTCGAATGGAGCGAGGGGAGCGTCATGGCCCGGGTGGATGGTTCCGACCCGGAACGGCCTTATACCGTGGAGCTGAAGACCCGGAAAGATGGAGAACTGGAAGCTGCCTGCTCCTGTCCTTATGATCGGGAGCCAATATGCAAACACGTCATTGCGGTACTGTACGCCTACGCGGCCCAGGTTTCGGAAGGCGACGCGCTGCAGGGAAGCGCTGTAGAGGAAGCCGTTCGCGAGCGACGCAAAAAGGGCCGGACGGAGGTGCGGGTAAAACCCGTGTTCGGCGATCCCTGTTTTGGCGTTTGGCATGCGTCCTCGATTGTTTCCACCACCCATTGGAAGCAGGTTTACCAAGTCCACATCCGGGCTCTGGATGAGCGGAAAAATTATTGCACCTGTCCCGATTGGGCCACAAACCAGTTGGGTACCTGCAAGCATATCGAGGCTGTGCTGCATGAGATCAGCAAGCGGTCGGACTATGAGCAGTGGCGCAGACGCGGACCTCAGTTTCCCTTTGTCTACCTGTCCTGGGACGCATCCACGGATCCGGTGATCCGGCTGCATCGAACGATGAATATGGAAGCGGATGTGGTTGAAATCCTCGATTCCTTTTTCGATCGCGGCGGCAATTTCAAGGGCGAGCTTCCCAACGATTTTTTTCGCCTCAATGATCTGCTTTACGGGCGCGATGACGTGCATATTGGAGAGGATGCCAAGGGATACGCTCAGCGTTGTTCCGAGGATGCGCTACAGCGCCTGCGGGCCCGGGAAATCGAGCAGGCAATCCGAGGCAGCAATGGAACGATCCCCGGCGTCCGCGCGCGTCTCTACCCCTACCAGGTAGAGGGGGTTGCTTTTCTGGCTTCCCGTGGTAGAGCCCTGCTCGCGGACGACATGGGACTGGGAAAAACCCTGCAGGCGATATGCGCCGCGACCTGGCTGGTGGAACATTCCGGGGTCAAACGGGCTCTCGTGGTTTGTCCGGCCTCGCTGAAGCACCAGTGGGCACGGGAAATCGAAAAATTCACCTCCCACAAAGCAAGCGTCATCCAGGGCAACGCGGAAAGCCGCCAGGTACAGTACCGCGCAGATACAACGTTTTTCGTCATCAACTATGAGCTGGTACTGCGCGATCTTTCCGTCATCAACGAAATTCTCAGGCCGGATCTTCTGGTGCTTGATGAAGCGCAGCGGATCAAAAACTGGCAAACCAAAATCGCGTCGACGATTAAACTGATCGCCTCCCGATATGCTTTTGTACTGACCGGCACGCCGTTGGAAAACCGGCTGGAGGACTTGTACAGCCTGCTGCAAGTTGTTGACCCCAGAGTACTGGGTCCATTGTGGCGCTACCTCAACGACTTTCATGTTACCGATGAACGGGGAAAGGTGATCGGCTACCGGAACCTATCCGAACTCAGGCGGCGGATTGCGCCCGTAATGCTGCGCAGGGACCGCCGTCTGGTGAGCGACCAGTTGCCGGAGCGTACTGAAGTCCGGCTGGATATTCCAATGTCACCCAAACAACGGGGGCTGCACAATGGAGCCATGTCCGCCGCAGGTCAGATAGCCCGAATTGCCAAACGGCGGCCATTGACGCCTTCTGAGCAAAACCGGCTGATAGCAGCCCTGCAGGAAGCCCGTATGGCTTGCAACGCAGCTGGTCTCGTGGACAAGGAAACAGAAGGTTCGCCGAAGCTTGATGAAGTGGCGAACCTGCTCGAGGATCTGTGCGTGCAGGGCAACCAGAAAGTGGTTGTTTTCTCGCAGTGGGAGCTTATGACGCAGATGGTGGAAACCCTGGCCCAGCGGCTGGGGCTCGGGACCGTCCGACTGCATGGTGGTGTGCCGACCTCCAGGCGAGGGGAGCTGATGGACCGGTTTCGAGAGGACGCTGCGATACAGGTCTTCATCTCCACGGACGCAGGCGGCGTCGGACTGAATCTGCAGTCGGCAACAGTATTGATCAACCTGGATATTCCCTGGAATCCGGCAGTGCTGGACCAGCGTATCGCCCGCATTCACCGCCTGGGGCAAAATCGACCCGTACAGA
>JALVSV010000220.1 GCA_027024125.1 Methylothermaceae bacterium
CTATAGACCCCCTTGGGCATACGGGATACGAATTCCCAGGCCCCTGCGGTTTTCAGCGCTTCCTCGACCCTGGTTTCGTCCAGGGAAGGATCTCCCAGGCTGATGTTCTGAAAAATGGTGTCATGGAACAGAACCAATTCCTGGGGCACATAACCGATCAAACGTCGCCAGCTGAACAAATCTATTTCTTCCAGGGGGATGCCGTCAATTTTCATGATTCCTGAGTCGGGGACGATCAACCCGAGGATGATATCTGCCAGTGTGGTTTTGCCGGAGCCCGAAGGTCCGGTCAGGACGATCACCTCCCCGCGCAGCAACTCCATGGAGACGTGATTCAATACTATGTGATCGCCGTGTGCCAGGCTCACATCCTCCAATCGGCATTCCTTGTCGAAACAGGCTTTTTGCTTTCCTGGGTTGATTTCGGGCTGGGAACTCGACTCGGCCACGAGCTCCATGATGTCATGGTAAGCACTTTCTCCGATGAGTGCGCCCTGATAGGCCTTTTGCATTTTGGTGATGCTGTTCATGCTTTTTTTCATCAACATGCCTACCACCGCAAGGTTGACAATGGGGAGCTTCCACTTTTCCACAGCGAGATAAAATCCCAGGCACAGGGCCAGGGTGATCAGAATGTCCTGGCTATTCTTCAATCCCTCCGTGCTGAGCACGCTTTGTTTCAATGCCTTGCGTACCTGCCTAACCTTTTTTGCCAGGAGACGGGAAAAATCTTCTTGCTTGGCCATGGCCTTCAATGGTTTGAGGTTGCTCAGCCCGTCGGTCATGAAAGTAATCAGTTGCTTGGTCTGCTGGGTTTGGTCGGTGCCGGCTTTTCTTGCCAGCAGGACCAATGAATGCAGGGATACAGCCATTATGGTACCTATGCCTATGGCAGCGATGGCGATCGGCCATGACACCATGAATGCCATCACTAGATAGGCAGCCGTCTGGATGGCCTGGGCGATGAAGGTGGCTGCCAGAGCGAAAGAACCGCCGGCTCTACTAGCCTGCCCGGCAATTGCGGTGGTAATGCGTCCGATTCTCTGGTGGATGAGGAAGGGCCAACTGGCATTCAACAAGTTGTCGATGACTTGGGTGCGCAAATCGGTGGTGAAGTTTGCAACAGCATAGCCTACGTGCCGCAAGGCGAAAAAACGCAACACGGATTTCAAGGTCATGGCCGTTGCCAACATGAGGATCAAAACACCGATACTCATGGGGAGCCCGACGGTCGCCAGTGATTCACGGATGACTGTCAGCAAGGGGGACGGAGGTGCTCCCTGTTGATTGGCCACGATGGTCAGCAATGGAACAAGACTGGCCAGCCCGATTCCTTCCACGATGCTTGCCAACAGCAAAGCAGCGATGACCATCCATGGATTGACGGATTTGTTGCTGAAATAAAGGCTAAGGATGTTTTTCACGGTTGAAACCGGGGATGGGCTGGGTTAGAAAGCGTTCTGCGTACACCCGATTGCACCTTCGAGGCTGGGGGCGCATGCAGGACCACGTCATCTAAACACGTAAACGACTGATTGAAGGGGCGGGTGGTCTGCTTCGAAAGCCTCGCCGGCAGGGAGGCCGGCGCGGAGCCTACAGGGAGGTATTCACGGCGTTTTTCGAAGCAGACCACCTGCCCCGACCTGAATGGATGACGGAGCCCTGGGGGCGCATGTCCAAGGCTTGTTTTCCTATGCATCCC
>JALVSV010000221.1:0-1302 GCA_027024125.1 Methylothermaceae bacterium
ATTTCTTCGTTGGGGGAAAAAGCCGGTGAAGAAAGAATCATGCTCATCTCTTGGCTCCGGTTGGTTGGTTGGGAGAAAGCGGTCACAGTCCAGATGAAGAAAAGGATTCCTGATAGAGTGGCAAGCTGTTTCATGGGTATTCTTTCCGGTGGTATCTTGGCACCTATTACTATACCGCCAATCTGAAACAAAGACGCTTCATCCGGCACTATTTCAGGGACCCTGTCATCTATTGGGGGCCGGGGCAGGTGGTCTGTTTCGAAAAACCCCGTAAATACCTCCCTGTAGGCTCCACGCCGGCGTCCCTGCCGGCGAGGCTTTCGAAGCAGACCACCTGCCCCTCCAATCAATCCTTTACGTGTTTAAATGACGTGGTCCTGAGTAGCCTGTCCTGTTGGGCTGACATTACAGAAATCCGACGGGCTGATACTGGTACCCCTTCAAGATCGTTGCAGGCGAAGCAGCTTGCAGGTGGCGATCGAGGATTTCGCCTAAAATATCACGGAAGTCGATGGTGTGGGCCAGATAGCGCCCCAGATAAAGCTGATCTTCCTGCAATCCCGGCCATATGCCATGGATACCTCCACGGACCCGCCCTCCCAGAGCCATCCAGGTGGCGGCATTGCCATGATCGGTACCCTGATTGCCATTTTCCCTGGCTGTGCGGCCAAAATCGGTCATGGTCAGGATCAGGATATTTTCACGCTCGAGCATCAGATCCAGATAGAAAGCGGTGATGCCGGAGGCGTATTCGGCAAGTCTGTTGGCATGGTTTCCTTCATGGCCACCCTGGCGGACGTGAGTGTCCCAGCCACCGATGTCAATGGCTGCGATTTCCAGACCCATTTGAGCCTTGATGAGCTGTGCCAACCGTTTCAGATTTCTTCCGAAACGGGTGGCCGGATAAGTGATCCCTTCGCTGGGCTTATAAGCCGAGGGGTCCAGATCCTGTAACAGCTCCAAGGTTTCGAGGCCAGCCTGCGATGCCTGCTCCATATTCTGAAACAGCTTTTCTTGCCTGGACTGAGTGTAGATGTCCCTTAAAATTTGCTCATCATGGTTCGCCGATCCCTTCCAGGCATTGCTGGTGGAGGCATCGACGACTGGTACCGTCACTTCACCCTGAAGCGAGAAAATCGCCTGTTGAAAGGCGCCTGCCCTGAGCAGCGCATCCCCCGGGCTGGCGGCCAGATAGCGGTTCAGCCAGCCATCCTTCTGGAGAGAGGTCGCGCCTCCTTCCAGGAGTTTCTGGATTTCGAAATGGGAACGGGTGGCATCGGGATAATGAACGGTGGGGAAAAG
>JALVSV010000221.1:1312-1698 GCA_027024125.1 Methylothermaceae bacterium
GACGCAGTTCCATATAACGCGGATCGCCAAAAGGGACGACGGTATTCAATCCATCATTGCCTCCCCGCTGGAAAATGACGATGAGAATGGGTTTTTGGCCCGACCCGGCAGCAGCCTGGTTCCATTCGAGTGAAAGCGGGTTGCGAAACATCATGCCTCCGCCAACAACCGGAAGAGTCAACAGGGTCTTCAGAAAATTTCTTCTCCTCATGGGTGGATTACCTCATTGCAATTGGGTGGCAGGCAGGGACAAAACATAACTGGTCAGGCGGCGCAACCGTTTGTCCGCATCCGGATCCTGGAGTGAAAACCCATAGGGATTGCCTTCTTTGTCGAGATAATCTTTGGCTATTTGCCATTCGAGCGGAGTATAGTCACCTCCGGCA
>JALVSV010000222.1 GCA_027024125.1 Methylothermaceae bacterium
CGCCGCACCCCACATTCACCCCTCCCCTGCTGGACGAACGGATATGAAACAAAAACCTGGGCCACTCAATCCAGTGGAGATAGCGGTTGCTCTGCGCTATGACGGTTCATCAGCGCCTACGGTGGTCGCAAAAGGAAGAAAGGAAACAGCGGAAAAAATCCTGACAATGGCGTATGAGTACGATATCCCCCTCCACCGGGATCCACAACTGGTCCAGGTGTTGAGTCATATTCCTCTGGGAGAAGAAATCCCCCGGGAACTCTATGCAGCCGTCGCCGAAGTCATCGCTTTCGCCTTTTGGTTGAGCGGGCGAAACGGGCCACAGTCAGACGGCTAAGATTCGTTCCGATGCATCCGAATCAACAATGCAGCCTCTTCTTTACTGATACCGCATTCTTCCACCAAGTCATCGATCCCTGCCCCCTGGTCAATTCTTTCGATAGCCTCTTGGTAGGACGATTGTCCATGGACGGGCAAATGATTCATATCCTGTATCTGGACATGCATTTCTTTGAAGTGATGAATCAACTCCCCTATCCTTTCATCCATTCTTACCGCAGCAGCGCACAGGCCAACGATATCGCGCTGTTGGCCGCTATGGGAACGTTGTAATTGTTCAAGTCGGCGCTCCTGCTGACGACACCGGGCCCACAACCATATCAAAAGTGCACTTTCACCAATTAGGACAAGCGCCAACACAATAATGGCCATATTCAACACAGTCATCTAGGTCTAGCCAACTTCTCTGGAGACCTGGAAAGGATTTCTTCTTGTGGCAGACCTTCATTCGGCTCCCCCGGAAACGAAACCCGGCTTTGCCTCAGAAACACATATCCTGACCTCACTGCAGTGAGGCCGAGTGTGCTGGCCCTATTTCTCAACTGAAAAGTCAACCTTTTTTACACAATCTGGGACGAAAAGACCACGACACCAACAGAAAAAAATAATCCATTATAAATCAATATATTAAAAACTGGCATGTATGATGCTTTACTCCTTTTGTCACGTTCCTGACAATGGACTCAGAAAAAGGTAAACACATGTCACAACCATCGAACAAAATCCTCGTACTGACTTGCCTGGCCATAGCGTCGATTCCTCTGCCCAGTGGGTCAGTGAGCATGTTGCCTGCTTCTATCCCAACCTTAGGAAAGGTAACTCCATTGAACACGCCTGCGGGGTCTACCGCCTCGCCAGACTCGGGGGCCATCGCCCTCCCCCCCAGCATTTTGAAAAGCTCGAACACGAATGTTCCCGTCTTACCACAGATTGACCCTCCCCGGGCCAGCACCGCCAGTACTATTACGATAAAAGCCTCCATCCCCACCGGACCAACTTTTTCTATTGATTACAATAATGCCCGGGCTAGTACTCTGATATCGACCAAAACCAAATCGATCGCCGCAACATTCAGCAAAACCAAGAAACAAGCCAATACGCATGCTGCTGTCGCTCAAGCCGCCACTCAGGTTAATGCCACCCCTTCCATAGAAAATAATAGTGTCAATTTGGCCACGATCAATCTTACCCATGCTACTGCAGTTGCCTCAAGAAACAGCGAACCGTTCGCGGGCAAGGCCAAGGCGTCGTCCCAAAACGCCATCACAGGAATAAAACTCCGTACCAATTCTAACACCCAAAATGCCAAAACAGCGGAATCACCTCAATCCAAACCTATCGATAGCGATACTTTACTCAATATTTCCTGGACCATCCGTCAATTGGAGCTTCAGACTTCGCCTACCGTTGCTTTTGCATTCGTGCGAGACACCGTTGATGTCTTGCAGCAAGTAGGGGATCAATTGTCAATAGACCGGATAGGGTTCATCCTCTATATGGAAAATGGTAAAATCAGCCGCATCCCCATCGACACGACTGGTAAACAGTCGATTGCATCCTGGCTGCGGCAGAATATCCACTCGACTCGTGATGGTGCAACAGTTTCCACTGACACACCGCTCGATGTTCCCATCGTACTCATGGATGCCAATGAGCCACAGAATAGCGTCTTGTTGAGCCTCCAAAATATCCACACAGAAGCCGCTTATGAAACTCCTCCCAGAGCAGTGCCACAGACCGGAGAAAAAGCTGGCTATGCACCGGACGCGGCCGCATCCACCAACATTCATTGGAGTAGCGAAACCAATACCCTGACTTTCGACTCAGCATCCATCAATATCCTGACGAATGGGGATGAAAATCGTTTCGACCTACCCTCGCCAGAAGATCTTCTGCTTGGTGGTAGCCTTACAATCGACCCATTTCTTTATTTTACGACCTACGATAACAGGGAATATTTCTCAGGAAACGCATTCAAGCTCTATGATCGCAACGGCAATTTACTGCTTCAGGCATCTCTTCCCACATTAGTGTACGAGAACACGCTGGCAACATATCAAGGGTATGACCTCTTTGCCCCTATTCTTAATATTCAACAGGCCGCATTGGGTCAATCGCAATGGTTGGATACATTTCTCAGCGAAATCGGCGTCGATTCAGACTTCATTCCAGAACTGTTCGTCGATCTTGGATCGATCGAGGAAAATCCTTGGCAGCAGTCCTTCGATACCAAGGGCAAGGTGATCCTTTCCTTCGCGACCCCCTATCGGAGGATCTTCGCCCCTCCCACGCTATTGCTCCTACTGCCTGGTCTGTTTCTGCTGCGCAAGAGTCTGAGAACGGAGGCTAACGGGTAAACGGCAGGTCGAACCGCAACGGCATGGAAACATTGATGAAGTAATCCGGTGAGTCGTCGGTCAACCCTATCCCACCAAACACAGACAACAGAAATCCTCGGCCCAGAATCGTCGATGCACCCAGCACCACAGAACTGATCACCCGATCAGTACCATTGATCGTCCGACCATTCAGCTTGATGTCATCGACGAAACTCTGTTGCAACGATATGCTCAAAGAGGTCTCAGGACTGGCTGCCAGGAAAGTCCCAATGGAAAAACCAAACCGATCTCCCGGATTGTCATTATGGTCGTCAAAAGCGGCATCATAGAAAAATCGGCCAGTAAACGCCAAAGGATCCTGACGTTTGAGCATCGTCAACGAGCCTCGCAGACGGTGAAAACCTCCGCCCAGCGAAATACCATCCTGGAATTTCCTCCCAGTTGGCGCCACCCAGGTCAAACGGGCAATGAGGTCTGGACGCCAGCCCTTCTCACGAAATACCGTCTTGGCTATGCCCACCTGAAGATCGCCTATATGGGAGGCAGAATTGTTAGATTCGCTGATCTGCCCGCCCACCACAGCCAAGTTGCTGACCTCGGAACGGTCGACGATGGTATAAGGCAAACGCAACTCCAGCTGCGATTCCATCGGCAGGCCAAAACGGGCGAAGACACCAGGCTCAAATTGATTCCGCCGGATCTTCTGTTTCACCGTCACCAGATCCTGCCCCACCTGTACCAGCTGCGGCACCTCGATTTCCTGGCGAATGTAGTTGAAAAAGGGTTGGATCTCCGCCCGCCTTAGCGGTAGCAATAAGGCCCCCGTCTGGGTCAGAGTCCGTTCCAGAGCACGTTCGGCCGCCTCTTCGTCGACTTCGAAAGCCCCGATCGCAGATTGCTTGGGCTTGGCTGGCTTTGCCGGGACCTGCGCCTTGGCCACCTGCCGAGAGGGCGCTGGAGACTTGGTTGATTCTCGAGGCGACGTCGGCTGAGGCTGTTTGGCCTCTACCACCTGCTCCAGATGAGTCACCCGACGCTGGAGATCGGCAATCAACCGATCCCGAGCTTCCAGCTTGCGCAGCAATTCCTGAACCACAGGATCCCGGCTACCCACCCCCCATCCAGGCAGACTCGCCACGCCCAGCACAACACCGATGAAAAGACTCAGTTTCTTCTTATGCAATTTGTTCATGCATTCATCTCAACATTACAAAATCTTTGCCTCGGGGTGCCAGTCTATTGGGCGGCTGCCCTCCGTCCTGCGGCAGCACGACAAATCCGACATGACCCAACTGGGGGTAATCGATCCAGGCAGCCAGGAAACGATCGATGGTCATGGTACGGTTCCCCCACGCAGGATCCGCCAATAAGACGCGGTTGCCCCGTACCCCCCGGAAGATGACGAAATGATTATAGCCATAAACCCGGATCGGCACCATGACAGGCGCCCGCTCGATCAGATCCTCCAGGTCGAGTTTGCCATAGCCCACTCCACGGTAACCCCGGCTCTCCACGTAACGTTTCAGATCCAGCAGTGAAAACCCCTGACGCAGATTCACCACCATCGGATTCTTGACATAAATGTCACGGCGCATCAGCCCCCGGGCAATCTCTTTCTCCGATACCTTGTCGCCGTATTGAAAGTTGAGCAAGGTCCCCAGGGCAGCGGCTCCACAGCTGAGGTCCCATTGCTGGATCACCACCTTGTCACGGCGCATCTCAAGCAGGGACTGGACCGGTCGCGCCTCCACAGCGGCCGACATCATCATCCCGCCAAACCAGACCGCCCCCCACAAGCACCATCGCCGGTATCGCATCCTCGCCACCTCCTAACCAATAATATAGGGCATCTTCCAGACATCTGACCACTTGGATGAATATTTGTCGTCAACGGCTATACTTGTCCTTGCATGGGGCATCATCTCCCGCTTCGCTAAGCTAAGCCGTTCGTTCATCCGCGAAGCCCCAATAAAAAACGCCCCATGCTCCTTTCAGAGCACAGGGCGCTTCGCTAAGCTAAGCCGTCTTCGGTCTTACTGCAGTTCAGCAGCCGAAGAAGCCGCGCTGGCAGCAACCGCACCACCGATTCCCAGAACGGGATTGACCACGGAAGTAGCCGCCACAGTGCTAGCGGATTGAGAAACCACGAGTGGATTGCCACCCAAAATCGCGCCAGTGGGATCGACGGTCGTGTCTGTGGCAGCCGCGCCAACAGTCTGGGCATTGCCCACACCCGCCAAGGTTGCATCAGCCACACCCTGGCCAATGTAGACAAAGATACCACCGGCACTGACACGGTCCATCTGCTCACCGCTCAATTCCACCGGAGCTGCCTGGGCAGCACCCATCATTGCAATCAAAGAGGCACCTGCCACCAGAGTCATCAATTTCGTTTTCATCTTTCCTTCTCCTAAATTTGAATTACTCAGATCGAATCGCTTTCCTGGGAGCCTCCCTTAGAAAGCCACCCCATCAGAATGGGCTGCAGCACTGATTGCAGTCACAGTAACCAATCCACCCTGAATCGGAGTGGCGCTCACAGCTTCCACTTGAGTGATAGTTGCAGTGTTGGTCGCTGCGGCAAACAGACCCAGGGCAGAAGCAGTCGCTACTGCATTCACAAGACCTGCAGCAGAAACGCTGTCCATCTGGCTGTCATTGAGAGCCACAGGCTCTGCAGACGCCAAGCCACTCATGGACACTGCTGCACCCAACACCAGCGCTTTGA
>JALVSV010000223.1 GCA_027024125.1 Methylothermaceae bacterium
GCAAACCACCAGTTTTCTGGCGAAATCCCGTTCAATGAACACGCGGGGATCGATGCGCTCCTCGCCCCGCGTGCCCATTGCGGCGATGGTGGAGATCAGGCCGAAGCAGGCGCGATGGCCCGGATGGGGCGGCACGAGGCACCAGGTGCGCCCGGCATGCTCCTGCAGCTTGTGAGTCACAGCTAGCGGCAAGGCGTCGCTGAGCATGGTCTGGCCATGAAGCAGGGCAACCGTATTCTCCGGTATATCAATCTGATTCCACAAGGTGCGGGCCATGTTCTCGACAATGGCCCAATTGGCGGAGGCGAGGATTTCATCATCGGGAATGCCCTCGAGTTGCAGGCGGCGGGCGTTCTCCATGAGAAAGACGGCGCAGGTGGCGTTTATCACATGGCCTCTTGGGGCGTCCTTGGCCAGGGCGCACGCCTGCGCCACGCTCTCCGCGCCGAACAGCGCCGCCAGGGTGTCCATGAGGCTGCCCGTGCCGGCCGAGCATTTGACGTTCATGGCGTTGTCGAACAGCTCGTCCTTCTTAAGGGCGATGGTGGAGATTTTCGTGTCTTCTCCGCCTATGTCCACAAGGGTGCAGAAATCTTCGTTGATGCCGGTGATTCCCAGACTTCGCAGATGTTTCACATGCGCGCGCGCGAAATCCAGGGATCCTCTGGCGTGGGCGTAGTTCTCCACCAGCGGGGTGATCCTGTCCGCGAGAGATGGATAGATGCTGGAAAGCACCTTTTGCACCTGATAGCGGGCCGAGCCCGTCAGGCCGATGTGGCGGACAAGCAGGCTGGAACCGGCGGTGCGCTCCAGATCGCGGAATATGGCCTTGATGGTTTCGATCGTGTCGCCGGCGTTGGTATAGGCCTTCACGAACAGCGCCGCCCCGTCACGGGCGCTGGAAACCACCACCTTGGCCATGGACGAGCCCGCGTCCAGCGCCAGATAAAGCGGTTCGCGGGAGATGCTCCGCCCCTGCGCGACAGGCTCCTGGTCATCCGGAAGACGCAGGAAGAGATTATCGCTTGTGTATCGTCTCTCCAGTTCCCTGAAGCCGGGATAGGCGGGAAGGCGGCCTTTCCGGCGCGGGGGAAGCGGTTCCTTTCCCCGCTGCGTGTCCGTAGTGTTTCCGGCCAGCAGCATCAGGCCATGCAACGGATGGTTCCGGCCGCTGTATCCGGTATGCTCCACGCCATTGGCGCTGAAATGATCGCGGGCGCAATCGCGGGCATATTTCCACCTGAATATGCCGCCCGCGAGCCAGACCGTTCTTATGCCGCGCGGCAGCTTCTTGCAGGCTTTCAGCACCTCGGACTTGATGGTCACGGCGAGCGCGAAAGGCAATGGGATGCCCTGGTTCTTGTCGGATATGGTGGCCGAGGCGCTGAAGACGCCGCAGCGGTCGGCGCGCACGTTGACGCGGGCGCGGCGGGCGGCGCCGGCCTCGCCGAGATAATCCGCCAGTATCTTGTCCACGTCCTCGCGGGCGATGGCGAGCTTTTGCAATACGCGGTCGAGATTGACGCCCGAACCCGCGCCGCAGCGGGGGTTGACGACCAGCGTATCCTTGTAAAGCCCGCCGTCTTCGTTCACCGCGATGAGCAGATAGCCGGAAGCGGAAATTTCCACGATGGCCAAGGGGGCGGGATGCGCGCGCGTGGCGGCCAGGTGTCTGGCCTC
>JALVSV010000224.1 GCA_027024125.1 Methylothermaceae bacterium
GGTACGGTGTTCCGGCCAGTGCTGCTGCACCCAGCGGCATCACATTGAGCCTGTTCCGGCATTCCCTGAAACGTTCCCGGTCGCGCTGTAGCATTTCGAACCATGCCAAAAGGTGATGCCCGAAAGTAACAGGTTGAGCCACCTGAAGGTGAGTAAAACCAGGCATGATGGTATCTGCTTCCCGCAGGGCCAGGTCAAGCAGGGCGGATTGGAGGCGATAAAGCTCTCCCAGGATGTGGCCGAGCTCGTCACGTAGCCAAAGACGAATGTCGGTGGCGACCTGATCGTTACGGGATCTGGCGGTGTGAAGTTTTTTGCCGGCTTCACCGACCAGTTCGGTCAATCTGGCTTCAATGTTCATGTGAACGTCTTCCAAGGCCACCGACCAAGGGAATCGATCATTGCGGATTTCAACCAGGATTTGTTCCAGACCGGAGAGGATGGCTCCACATTCACTGTCATTCAGAATCCCGATCTTGCGCAGCATTCTGGCGTGAGCAATGGAACCTTGAATATCATAAGGCGCCAGTCTTTTGTCGAATTGTACCGATGCGGTGAATTCTTCGACGAACCTGTCGGTTGCTTGGGTGAAACGTCCACCCCAGGGTTTGTCTGTCTCTGCCATGTTTACGATTCGTATCCATGAAAATTTGAATTAAGGTGAAGAATGTTGCCGGGAAAGCTTGAGAAAGCCTCGTTTCCAGGGCAATTTGAATTCCAGCTTCGAAAGCGTGCATCCATGTGAAAATGCAGTTTCAAACCCGTTGAACGGGAGTTCATGATCATTGCCCAGGAAGTTCAGGCGATCAATTCATGTATGATACCCCAATAATCTGAAATAGCAGCGTGTGAATCTGTGACCGACTTGAATACCAAACCTTTGAAGAACGCCAAAGCCCTGATCATCGATATGGATGGAGTGCTATGGCACGGCTCCAGGCCCCTTCCCGGGATTGATGAATTTTTTTCCACTCTGAGGGAAATCAAGATTCCCTTCGTGCTGGCCACCAACAACGCCAGCGCCACCCCCGGCCAGTATGTGGCCAAATTGGCAGGCATGGGTGTCGAAGTGGGCGTCGACGAGATTCTGACTTCAGGTATGGCCACGGCAAGTTGGCTGGCGCAGTCCCGGATACCGGGAAACACCAGGGTGTACGCCGTCGGTGAGGCTGGCTTGGTGGAGCCTCTGCTTGAGCAGGGATTCACTTTGGCATGCAGCCACAAGGAAGGTGATGACTGGCATGCCGATGTGGTGATCGTGGGCAAGGATGAGACCCTGACCTGGGACAAACTGGCTACAGCGACGCTAAATCTCAATGCCGGCGCCGAATTTATTGGCACCAATGCCGACACCACTTTGCCGATGGAGTTGGGAGTGAGCCATGGGAACGGAGCCATCCTGGCTGCACTGATAGCTGCAACCGGAAAGCAGCCGACCATCATCGGCAAGCCGGAACCGATCCTTTATCAGCAGGCCTTGTCCAAATTGGAAGTGAGCCCTCAAGAAGTGGTCGCCATTGGCGACCGGCTGGAGACCGATATTCTCGGTGCCATACGCGCAGGAATTCGTAGTCTGATGGTATTGACCGGTGTGTCGGGCAAGGACGATCTGCAACAGGCCGATTATCAGCCCGACTGGGTGTTGTCCGATATTCGTGCTGTCACAGAAGTGCTTCGCGCAGGCGCTTAAGTCCTGCCGGGTAAGGTTCGGTTGGGTGGATGGGGCTTGTGTGAAAGAATAGCACGTGGCCTGCCGTCTTTTCCTGGCGTAAGAGGAGAACTTCAATGAAAAAATTCATCAATCACGTCGATACCCTGCTCGACGAAAGTCTTCGGGGATTTGCCAAGGCTCATTCGGATTTAGTCGAGCTGAATTCAGAACCCCGTTTCGTCAGGCGCAGGCAATTGTCACAATCCACGAAGGTGGCTTTGATTTCCGGAGGAGGCGCGGGTCATGAGCCACTTCATACCGGTTTCGTCGGCAAAGGGATGCTGGATGCGGCTTGTCCCGGTCAGATATTCACGTCACCCACGCCAGATCAGATGCTGGCTGCAGCTCAAGCGGTCGAGTCGGGAGCAGGCGTCTTGTTCATCGTCAAGAACTATGCCGGCGATGTGATGAATTTCGAGATGGCGGCGGAAATGCTCGATTGTCCTACCGAGACAGTGTTGGTACAGGATGATATTTCCCTGCCCAAGGAACATGAGATCGGTCGCCGTGGGGTAGCGGGAACGCTGATTGTGGAAAAGATCCTGGGGGCGGCAGCCGAGGAAGGTGCGGGACTCGCGCAATTGAAATCTTTGGGCGACAGGGTGGCCGACAATACGGTGACCATTGGTGTGGCACTGACGGGTTGTACTGTGCCGGCCCTTGGGGGGCCGACCTTCGATCTGCCACCGGACAAAATCGAGATCGGAGTGGGCATTCACGGGGAGCATGGCCGTGACGTGGTGGATTTCGCCAGTGCTACCGAGATCGTCAAGACCCTTTGTGTGGCGATCGAGAAGGAAATCAATCCAACTCGGGGCCAGAAGATACTGCTCCACGTCAATGGTTTCGGTTCCACCACCCTGATGGAGTTGTATCTGATCTTTGAACTGGCCCACGAGTTCTGGTCCAAGAAGGGCCTGGATGTGCAGCGTTCACTGGTGGGCAATTACACCACTGCCCTGGATATGGCGGGTTGCTCCATCACCCTGACTTTGCTGGATGATGAGCTGATACGGCTGTGGGATGCGCCGGTGCACACCCCGGCGCTGCGTTGGGGATGCTGATTCCTGTTGCGGTTTTGTTATCCCAGGAAAGGTGCAAGCAGAACCGCCATCAGGCTCAACACTTTGATCATGGGATTGATGGCAGGGCCGGCGGTGTCCTTGCAGGGGTCACCAACGGTGTCTCCAGTGACCGCGGCATGATGGGCGGGTGATCCCTTGCCGCCATAGTGCCCGGCCTCTATGTATTTCTTGGCATTGTCCCAGGCGCCACCACCGGTGCTCATGGACAGGGCCAGCAACAAACCGGTCGTAACGGCCCCCATCAGCATTCCACCAACCAGCAATGCCATACTGCCTTGAGGCATCCATGGAGTGACGATGGCAGCGGCCAATGGGGCCAGTACAGGGAGAGAACCGGGTAGAATCATACTGAGGATGGCCGCGCGGGTCAGCATGGCAATTGCCTGGGCATAGTCTGGCAGTGCCTTGCCCTCCAGAATCTTCGGGTTCTCATGGAACTGTCTTCTCACTTCGTTGACAATTCTGCCCGCTGCCCTACCCACTGCCTCCAGAGCCATGCCGCTGAACAGGAAAGGCAGTAGGGCACCGATGAATATGCCGCTGAGAACGAAGGGATCTTCCAGGGAGAAAATGAGAGCATCTCCCTTGGCAGAAAATTCCAGCCGGTAGGCGGCAAACAATGCCAATGCCGCAAGTCCAGCAGTTCCAATGGCGAACACCTTGGTCAGGGCCTTGGTCATATTGCCGGCAGCATCCAGAGCATCGGTATTGCTTCTGGCGGCTTCTGGAAGGCCGGCCATCTCCACGATACCTCCCGCATTGTCGGCCACAGGCCCATAGGCATCGATGGTAATGACAATGGGTGTCATGGCCAAAAGACCGATCGTGGCGATGGCGATCCCATAAACGCCGGCCAGCTGGTAGGCCAGGATGATTCCCAGGGCGACCAGGAGAGTGGGTAATGTGGTGGATTTCATTCCAATGGCCAATCCAGTGATGATGTTGGTGCCATGCCCCTGACAGGCAGCCTTGGCGATTCTTTGTACCGGGGGAAAACGCAGGCCGGTATAGAATGCCGTATTGAGTACCATTCCAAAGCCGACGCCCAAACCAATCAGCGTGGCCAGAATGATCGATTGGGAAGTGAATTCAGCCTGGTGGGTTAGGAAATACTCACTGATTTGGTAATAGCCGACAGCGGCAAGAACCAGGCTGATGCTGACTCCCCGCAGCAGCGCCAAGCCCACGTTGTCACTGTTGCCCAGCCACACGAACTGTCCACCGAAAAGACAGGCCAGCAAGGCAATGCCTCCCATGGCCAGAGGAAAAGTCTGAAGCAAAGGATACTGGGGTGCCAGCCAGGAGGCTACCAGGATACAGGCGATCAACGTGACTGCGTAACTTTCGAATACATCGGCTGCCATCCCGGCGCAATCGCCCACATTGTCGCCCACGTTGTCTGCAATGACGGCGGGATTGCGCGGATCGTCCTCGGGGATATTCTGTTCCACCTTGCCTGCCAGATCTGCTCCTACGTCGGCGGCTTTGGTAAAGATGCCACCCCCGAGGCGGCTGAAAATGCTGATCAACGAAGCACCGAAACCCAGACCGGCCAAGGGAGCAAGACCGGTTTCGGGTTGTTGGTGCAGCCAGAGATAGAAGCCGCCCACCGCAGCCAGGGCCAGGCTGGCGAGCAGAAAGCCGGTCACCGAACCGCTGCGGTAGGCGACCTGCAATGCTTTACTTAACCCGGATTGTGCAGCGTTCGCTGTACGGACGTTGGCATGGACGGCTACCCACATGCCCACAACACCTGAGAGTCCCGAGCAGATGCCGCCCAAGGCGAATCCAACCGCCGTGGGGGGGCCAAACTGTGGGATCACCCATAACAGTGCGAAAATGGCCAACCCCACGATGGCAATGGTACCGTATTGAATACGCATGAAGGCGGCCGCTCCTTTACGGATGGCCAGATAAGGCAGTTGTAAAGCTTCGCCGCCTTCAGATTGCCGCATGACCCAGGCTGCGCAGCCCAAGGCATAAACCGTACCCAGTCCCGAAGCGAGTAAACTGAGTTGTAATGGCAGCTCCATGGGGGTTATTCCGCCAGCGTGTCTGCTATGGCGCAGATCATCAGCTGGCTGGTACGGGCACCGGCATCGATGATGCCTTTGGACCGCTCGCCCATGTAAGAGGCCCTGCCTTTGGTGGCGAGCATGTCACGGGTCGATTCCATCCCTGCCACGGCTGCCTGCTTGACCTGTTCGAGTGCCTCGGGAAAGGGGGTAGAGGATTCCGCAGCCACAAGCAGGGCCTTTGCCACGGGTACCAGGGTGTCCACCATCGTCTTTTCACCCACTTGCGTGCGGCCACGTTTCTTGACTGCCTCCACCGCATCGGAAAAGGCCTGGGCGAAAGTTGGAAGATCGGCGGGTTTGTCTTTCAGCGCCTTGGCCAGAGCCATGAACAAAGTGCCATAGAGAGAGCCCGAAGCGCCTCCTACCGTGGACATCACACTCATGGCGATTTTTTGGAGGGCCGTGCTCCAGTCTTCTGTAGCAGCCAGGTCTTGTGTTTGTTCCATTAGCTTCTTCAGGCCACGTTGCAGGTTGGTGACGTGATCACCGTCTCCAAGGGTCTGATCCAATTGAGTGACTTCTTCGGCATTG
>JALVSV010000225.1 GCA_027024125.1 Methylothermaceae bacterium
CCTCTCCGGTCGGCGTGGCCGCTGGCAAACCCTCTCCCGGGCCCTTAGCTCAGTTGGTTAGAGCAGTGGACTCATAATCCATTGGTCGAAGGTTCGAGTCCTTCAGGGCCCACCACATACCGTAAGCTTTCCGCGAAGGTAGCGTACTGAGCCAGAAGGGCTGTACTGAACGCCCCATGGCAACGCTGGTCAAGACACCTTCAGGCACCTGAAAAGTCGTCATTCACAAAGAGCGGCTTCCCCACAACAGCCAAGATATTTTGCACTAACGGAATGCGGAGGATTGGACTCGCACCACGGAATATGAAACGGTGCGTGGCGTCTACATCAAGCGCGGCCCCGCGGAACGTGTGACTGTAGCTGACGCACTCGATCGTTATCTGGCCGAAGCATCGCCAACCAAGCGTCCGGTCTCCGCAGAAGTGTAAATGACCATTATTGAACGCAGAGCTGGCGCATTTCAGCGGTTAGCTGAGTAGTTACTCGCAAAGTTCATGCGACTTCGCGTACCTGCAGCTCGATGTGAAGTCCGGCGGCAGTAGCCATGTTCACCAGCGCATCAAGACCGAACAGGTTGATCTTACCGCGCATCAGGTCAGAGACACGTGGCTGGGTCACGCCAAAGAGCTTGGCAGCTTGTGCTTGGCTCATCCCGGTACGGGTAATGTGGTTCTTGAGCGCTGTCATCAGGACAGAACGCAGCTTCATGTTTTCCGCTTCCTCCGGGGTGTCCTCGATGGCATCCCAGATGCTGGTGAATTGTTGGTTGCTCATTGGCCTAGCTCCTTCAATAAATCGCGGTAACGCTTCGAGGCCAAGTCCAAGTCGGACTTGCTGGTCTTCTCGGTCTTCTTCTGGAAGCAGTGAAGCACGTAGACGGTATCAGTGAACTTGGCAACGTAGATGACCCGGAATGCTCCGGCCGCATCCCGAATCCGGATTTCCTTCACGCCTGGGCCCACGCTCTTCATGGGCTTCCAGTCGTCCGGTTCCTGGCCGTTCTGAACCTGATCGAGCTGATGGCCAGCCTCACGCCGAGCCGGGAGCGGAAAGGCGCGGAGGTCATCAAGGGAACTGCCCCGAAACTCAACGGACTTGGAATCGGCCATGTTCGGATCATACAATATTTTGTATGTTCTGGCTAGCAGGGCAGGAGAGCAACGAAGACAATGTTCCTGTCCATTGCTGGGGCATCTTCAGGATGCGGTCGGTGCGGGCGGTTGTGTGGATCGCCGGCGATGATCTCGCCGACCAGGTGATCGGGTAACGCAAGCAGGTCTTCGTAGCCGGCGGGTTTCAATAGACCGTCCGACATGGCGAAAGTGTAGCAGGTACGCGCCTTTCCCCCTGCGGGTGGGCGTAATCCGGTCGTCCAAGCGGCCGCATCCGCGTGATATACTCGCCGCCCGCCATACGCATCCCGCCACGCCCGCAAGGAGCACGCATTGCCAGATTCCGCGCATCGAGAACCCGTCGTCGAAGTCGAGATTGAACACGGCCGCATCACGCTGTTGGGCACCGCGCATGTCTCGCGGGCAAGCGCCGACAAGGTGCGGGAGTTGCTCGCCGAGGGCGATTTCGATGCTGTCGCGGTGGAGCTGTGTCCGAGTCGTTATCAGGCATTGATCGATCCGGATGCGTTGAGCAAGATCGATCTGTTCCAGGTCGTGCGTCAGGGC
>JALVSV010000226.1 GCA_027024125.1 Methylothermaceae bacterium
GTCCTGACTCTTTCAGGCACTTCCATGGCTGCATCCCCTGGATATCTCGAAACCGACATCGACTGGCAAAGCATTCAGCCGGGTCTACCAGCGCCCGGCAAAACTGGATGCAAAATCGTCCGCAAAACTATGTCTCCGACTTGGAGCGGGAATGTTATTGCCCACATCCCCCGTTCAGTGTCTTTGTGATTGAAGGGCGGGTTGATTAGGTAGAGGACAATCAAAGCAGGGAAGTATTCACCGATGAGGCAGAACTTAAACATTATCATATGCTTGTCCAGTACAATAGCTGGCTGGACCAACCAGGGAAAAGAGGGGAAGATGCTTTTATGATCAAACGTACCCCGCACCTGGGCTACCCCGATGAAATCGACATCGACCCGACTTATCGGATGATAGATGAGGAAAACCGTGAAAAAGCCGCACGTTTTCTCCTCTTGAAGCAGAAAAAATCATGAGCTTGTCGAAACACGAAACAACCGAGAACCATTCCGGGCAGGGCGTCATTGTTTGGCAGGAAGCCTTGTACTGGGGCTTGGTCATCGGCGGCCTGATTCTGGCATTTTGGGAGTCGGCCTCAAAACTGGTTCATATCTGGATGAACAGGGAAGAATACAGCCACGGCTTCTTTATTCCCCTGATCACCCTCTATCTGCTCTGGCTGCAAAAGGATCAATGGCTAGGGGGCAAAGGGCACTGGAGTGGTTTGTTGGTGGTGGGGGGCGGTGCGATGCTCGTGCTCTTGACTCAACTGGCCAATATTCACCAGCTTGATCATATAGGTTTGGTGACGATAGTTATAGGTGCTTTTATTGCGCGTTATGGAATCAGATCCTTTCGAAAAGTGTGGATGCCCTTGGTATTCCTCTATTTCATGATACCTCTACCTTTTTTTATCCACCAACAGATTTCTTTGCAGATGCAGTTGCTTTCCTCAAAACTGGGGGTGGGTTTTATTCGGATATGTCAGATCCCCGTATTTCTGGAAGGCAATGTCATAGATTTGGGTGTCTACCAGTTGCAGGTGGCCGAAGCCTGTAATGGCCTGAGATATCTGTTTCCCCTGTTCAGCTTGTCTTTTCTGTTTGCCTATCTTTACTGGGGACCGATCTGGCAACGTTGGATCATCTTTCTTTCCGCATTGCCGTGGACTATCCTGCTCAACAGCCTCCGCATTGGTGTCATCGGCATTCTGGTCAACCACTGGGGTATCGGTATGGCTGAAGGGTTCCTGCACGATTTCGAAGGCTGGATCGTATTCATGGTTTGTGTGGGATTGCTGCTGCTCGAGATCAAACTACTGGCTCGGTTGATTGGCAACCGCATGCCCCTGTCCTATTTGATTCCCCTGCCCAGCGGTGGAGAAAAAAACACCCGTCCGGCTGGAGAGCCCTTTTCCATGCCAAAGACCGCTTACGGAACCTTGGCCATACTTCTGTTGGCCGTTATCGGATCGTTTTTCTTGCAACAACGCCAGGAAATTATCCCTGAGCGAAAGAGTTTCTTATACTTTCCAATGCAGATTAATGATTGGCAAGGGAGGCGCAATTACTTGCAAGAGGTATATCTTAATTCTCTAAAGGCTACAGATTATCTATTGGCTGATTATCTCCAGACAAGCAACCAAATGGCTGTAAATTTATTTATTGCCTATTACCAATCTCAGCACGGTGGTACTG
>JALVSV010000227.1 GCA_027024125.1 Methylothermaceae bacterium
ATCCGTGGCTATCAGAAAAACAGGCGAAGACTCTGGTTGACCACACCTGTCTCCCCGGGCGAATGCAAAATACTGCAGCTCGGGAACGTTCGTCTCGAATTGGCAATACCTTAGGTCGCACTCGCTGCCTCCTTCTGGATTTCGCGTTGCAACAACAACGACATGTCATTGAGTCCTTCCGAAAGCACGGTGATTGCATCATCCAGGCTCAACAGCCCCACTAATGCACCGCGATCGTCCACCACCGGCAGCTGTCTCATTCCCGCCTCCCGCATCTTCTCGACCGCCGAATTGATATCCTCGTTTTCAAGCACGACTCCAGGTTCGGGGGTCATGATCTCGGCCACTGTCATGCCCTGACTACTCCCCCCCTCTTCACTCACTTGCAAGACCAATTCCCTGTCTGTCAGAGTTCCCACTGGCACCAGAACCGTCTCGGGGACCGATTCTGTCGTTTTCACCGCTTTGTTGCGGGCACGTTTCCCCCACCATGACTTCTTCTTTGTGGATCGATCGGTTTCCGCACCTGGTAGATATTGGCGCTCCTTCACTACGATGAGGCTTCTGGCATGACGATCGCGCATCAGTCTGGCAGCTTCGGTTGCGGTCTCTTCCGCTGTCACCGTCACCAGTTCCCGGCGACAGATCTGACTGACGGGGCGCCAGGACCGCCGATGGGGAACGTATTTATAGAGCTTGTGGGTCATATTGAGGAACCAGCGGGGACGGAACAACACCACATAGAACAACACCAGATCCGCTTCAGGAATACCTATGGTGATTTCGTCGATAACCATGAGCACGACGGTCCACATGATCACCTTCGCCTTATAGGAACGTTCCTTCTTTGGTTTCTTTTTTTTGGTTTGCTCTTGCTTGGCCATCATCTGTTCCTGTCGGTTCCAAGGTATGAAAGACTAACGATCATGAAACCCTGTTTCAGCCCGATGCATGAAAGAACCGCCGAGGAAGCAGGGTGTTGGTTTGAGGGCGTACATGGCCTGGACGGCCATGTCCGAGCTTCCATGGACGGATTGACAGCGTTCCGAAAACCAATGCCCTGCTTCCTCCCACAATATTTCACGGTAACCCTCAACTCCTTACCTCGGCTTCTTTTTGGGCTTCACGGCGCAACAGCTCTACCATGTCGTCCAGGCTATCCGACAGCATGGCGATGATGTCGTCCAGACTGAGAATGCCCATCAGGTTTCCTTGGGAATCCACCACGGGCATTTGCCGAATTCCCAGTTCACCCATCCTTTCCACGGCAAAATGCACTTCCACTTCACCCTGAACCACTTCGATTCCAGCGGTCATCGCCTCAGCCACGGTGGTTTCTTCCCAGGGTAGCCCTTCAGCCTCCACTCGCAAGGCGATGTCGCGGTCTGTAATGATTCCCACGGGATACAGTACATAGTCCGGTTTGGCGGGTTTCTCCCTGGATTTCTTGCCGCGCTGCTTCTTTGAGGCAGGTTCCAGTCTTGCATCCCCTTGGTCTCCGGGTGGAGACAAGGCTTCACGCCTTTCCACCACAATCAGGCTCCTGACCTGCTCATCCCCCATCACGCCAGCTGCTTCAGTGACGCTTGCCTGAGGAGAGATGGTCAGGACATTGCGATGACAGATATCCCCCACGCTCCGCCATGATTGCTTGTGGGGGACATATTCATACACCCC
>JALVSV010000228.1 GCA_027024125.1 Methylothermaceae bacterium
CCGTCTTATCTGTGCAATGGTTCCGTCTACTGCTGTATTTACCTCTGGATGCACAATCATCTGCCTCGCATCCAGTGCCGCCCTCATACCGCAGTTATTACCATAAGAATCTTCTTGGTTAGGATTTGCCCCCTTCTCTAGCAGCGCTCTGATGAGTAGCATCCCATATTCAAAACCTTCAACCTCCTTCTGCAGTGTCTTTGAGTTGAAAATTGTAGCGCGAATGGCATCATGCAACACTGGCGCAGTCCATTCGTTAATTTCAGATTCTTCTATGTAATTAGGATCAGCGCCACTCCTCAGAAGAGCCTCAGCTGCTTCAAAGTTACCCACCTTGAACGCTATCTGAAGCGGTGATTGCCCATCATCCTTCTTGGGAGGACTCTTCGCCTTTGCGGCTACCAATTCCGGGGTATCCATTAGCATCTGTATTACAGAAGCATTCTCATGTTTACGTATTGCTGCAATGAATTTCTTTACGTCTTTACGTAGCATTATGCGCCTCATTTTACCACACTGCGCCTGACTCACCTAGTAAATTACTGTTGGTGGAATATGTGTGTACTGTTTTACAAATAGATGCCAGCAGAATTATCTCTGGTACAGTCGTTCTATGCAAGTCTTAGCCATACAAAAGGCGGCTGATCTCTATACAGAATTTTCTCTTCATCAGTGAAGTTTTTCCACATATACTTAAAAGTAAATCCTCCTCTAGACTCACCCCCAATAGTATACAACCAATCAGTTACCCTAGCTGGATCAATAGTAATTGCCATTCCGTATTTTACTATATTTGTATACACGGGATTACTTACAACAACACCTTTTATAGATTCACCATCAAAGTATAAATAGGAAACAAACAAGTGCTCGACTGATATCACTTCTGTTGCTGGTACGGCATACTTAATTAAGCACTCCTCCATGGCAGGAACAACACGTTTAGAATCATCTAAGATCGCTTCTTCAATATAATGAAATTTAGATTGAGCTTCCTGACTAGCTCTGATCATTCCTGGATCTTCTCCGTCAAGCCACGCAATCTTTTCCTCCGATCCTTTTGACCTGCCAAATAACTTATCAACAACTCTCATACTGCTCTTCTTCCTATAACGACCTAATCAGCAGCCAAAACTACGCCAGTCCGGCGCTGCTAGTGCAAACGGCACGCCTAGTCATGCTTTTTTGGCGCATACCTATAGTGACCAGTTATCTCAAAATCAAAAAGCACATCTTCCACCCTGGGGCCAGAACCGATATTATGGACTATCAGAGGACGCTCGTTGTCGGCACCCATCCGATCAGTAACTATACCAATGTGAGGAGTATTACCTGGCAGCATCCACGTAACAATATCGCCAGCCTTATAGTCACTTGCGTTGTTGGTTATAGGAAGTTCCTGACCTTTCCGTTTAAAAAAAACCTGCAAATTCGGAACCCTTCGATGGTCAATGTTGGTATCTGGCCTCGATAACCCCCAAATCCTCTTGGAAGGGTAAGAGCCAAAATTCGCAAGAATATCCTCATGTACTTCTTTCTGCAAATCCACTCCTAACCTTCGATAAGAGCGTATCAATACATCGGTACATACACCAATATTGGCGGGGACATCCCCACCGGGATAGTCAATTGAATAGTAGGCTCCATCATATTTCACATTGTGTCCAGT
>JALVSV010000229.1 GCA_027024125.1 Methylothermaceae bacterium
CGTTACCGGCAGCGCCCCTTGGACCGGATGGCACGTCTGGGTCTGTTGAATGAGCGGCTCATGGCGGTTCACGGTGTCCACCTGGAAGAAGGGGAGATCGAACAACTGGCCAATCATGGCTGTGTCATGGTGCATTGCCCGGAATCCAATCTGAAACTGGCCAGCGGTTTTTGTCCTGTGGCAAGATTGCACCAGGCAGAGGTTCCGTTGGGGCTGGGCACCGATGGTGCGGCGAGCAACAACGATCTCGACATGCTGGGGGAAATGAGAACAGCGGCCTTGCTGGCCAAGGGGGTGGCCCATGACCCGGAAGCCTTGCCGGCGGAAAGCGCTCTGGCGATGGCGACTATGGGCGGTGCCACCGCCTTGGGATTGGATGATCAGATTGGCTCGCTCGAGGTTGGAAAATGGGCCGATATCACGGCCATCGATCTTTCCTGGCCGGAAACCCAGCCCGTCTATGATCCCGTCTCCCAGATCGTTTATGCCGCGAGTCGCCATCAGGTCACCGATGTCTGGGTGGGAGGGCGGCAATTGCTCGCCAACCGGCAAGTTGTAGGGCTGGATTGGCCTGAATTGCAGAATGAAATCGCCACTTGGCAACAACGTTTGGGGCAACCCTTGGAGCTATGACGACAACAGACAACGTTCATCCTGAAGAGATCGCGAAGTTCGGTAACAAGGCCGAAAGGTGGTGGGATCCAACCGGGGAATTGCGTACCCTGCACGAAGTCAATCCTCTGCGGATTCAATTTATCAAGGAACATGCCGATATCCTCAACAAGCACATCGTGGATGTGGGGTGCGGCGGAGGTATTCTCAGCGAAGGATTGGCGCGGGAAGGCGCACACGTGTTGGGGATCGATCTGAGCGAGGAACTGCTCGAAGTGGCCGAGCTCCATGCCCTGGAGCAGGGGGTGGATGAAGTGAAGTACGAGTGTATCCCGGCAGAGCAACTGGCCCAGAGACAGCCAGGGTCTTTCGACGCAGTGACCTGTATGGAGATGCTCGAACACGTACCACGCCCGGCTTCGGTCGTGGCTGCGTGTGCCCAATTGGTCAGGCCAGGCGGCAAGGTGTTTTTTTCCACCTTGAATCGCACGATGAAGGCTTATCTATTGGCTATAGTTGGAGCAGAGTACGTGCTTGAATTGATCCCAAAGGGGACTCATGAATATGACAAATTCATCCGGCCGTCTGAACTGGCCACCTGGGCGCGTGCGGCCGATCTGGAACCGGTTGCGGCCCGGGGGGTCCAATACAACCCGCTGACCCGGAAGTTCAGCCTGGGCACAGACATCGATGTGAACTACTTGATGGCGTTCGAAAAAACGACATGACACTTCATTGCATATTGTTTGATCTTGACGGTACTTTATTGGACACCTTGCCAGATCTGGCCTATGCCCTCAATGGCGTGTTGGTGGAGGAGGGCCGTGATCCCCTGGCCCAATCGGTGATCCGTCAGACCATCTCCTATGGGGCGCCAGGCATGGTGAAACTGGCTTTCGGCAATCAACAGGACAAGGTGGAATTTGGTCGCCGCACCGCCAGGCTGCGGGAGATATATAGTGAGCATCTGAATGAACATACCCGCCTGTTTCCGGGTATGGAAGAGATTCTCCGGAATATAGAGGCCCGCAATCTCAAGTGGGGGGTGGTGACCAACAAACGCCGTTATCTGACCTTACCCTTGCTTGAGCGGCTTGGGCTGCTGTCCAAGGCGGCTTGTGTGGTTTCTGGAGACGACACCACCCGGGGAAAACCGAATCCCGATCCTTTGTGGCTGGCGTGCCGGGTCGCGGAAGTCGATACCTGTAAGTGTGTCTATGTCGGTGATGCCAAATGGGACATCGAGGCTGGACGCAGGGCGGGAATGCTGACCGTGGCGGCGTGTTATGGCTACCTGGCGCCTGATGACGATCCTCGTGAATGGGGCGCCGACAGATATATCGACCAACCACCCGATCTGATGGAAGTGTTGATGGATGTGTTGCCACCTTTGACTGTGGGGGATCCTTCAGCTGCCGATGTCATCGGATGAGCAGCGTGGTTTTGCCCGCTGATATGTCGGGCCTGCTCCAGAACAAAGTGATTCTGATTACAGGTGCGGCGGGAGCATTGGGCAGAGTTGCCGCTCAGGCCTGTGCCGAGGCTGAAGCCAGCGTGGTCATGTTGGACAAGGATGTTCCAGGACTCGAACATGCGCGTGACGATATATTGGCGCAACACCCACAGGCCAGTCTGGCCCTGTTCCCCCTGGACTTGGCAGGTGCCATGCCAGAGCACTATCAACAGCTGGCTGAGACCCTGGCCGAACATTACGCCGTGCTCGATGGCCTGCTTCACAATGCCGTCCATATGGAATACCTTGAGCCTTTTGCCTGTCAAACGCCTGAACGGTGGTTCCATACTCTGCAGGTCAACCTCAATGCCCCGTTTCTTTTGACCAAGGCACTGTTGCCCCTGTTGCAAAACAGCGAAGAGGCTTCGGTCGTATTCACTTCCGACTCTTCGGCCCGTGAGTCCCGCGCCTATTGGGGCGCTTATGGTGTTTCCAAAGTGGGAGTGGAGGCTTTGGCAAAGATTCTGGCCAGTGAGTGGGAGGCAGGCGGCAGGCTGCGGGCCAATGTTCTGCTGCCTGGTCCGGTGCGTACTCCCATCCGCTATCGGGCATTTCCTGGTGAGAATGAAAAGGACTTGACCGCGCCACAATCCTTAGCAAAACTGTATGTTTATTTGCTAGGGTCGGCCAGCAGAGGCTGGAGCGGACAAACTTTCACTTTCCAGGATGAGAAGCATGTTTTACGGACAGGGTGAGAGCATCGTACTGCAACGCGATGTGGAAGCCATTCGGGTTCCTGATGGGGCCCCGGTGCAGCTGAACAAGGATGAGATAGTCACCATTTATCAGGCCCTGGGCGGTAGCTACACCGTATTGACCGAGGACGGTACCATGGCACGCATCAGCGCTTCTGATGCCGATGCGCTAGGCAAAGAACCCCCGTCGATCACCGGGCTGAAAGAAGGGACCGATCCCGAGACGGTCAAGCACAATGTCTGGGAGGTCCTCAAGACCATCTACGATCCCGAGATTCCGGTCAATATCGTCGATCTTGGGTTGGTCTATCATGTCCGGGTGACGCCTGTGGCAGAGGGGGAAGGAGAAGCGGAGGGCAACAGGGTCGAGATTGTCATGACCCTGACAGCGCCTGGCTGTGGTATGGGGCCGGTGATCCAGCAGGACGTGGAGATGGCGGTCCGCAATCTCCCGGGGGTGAAACGAGTCAATGTGGAAGTCGTATTCGACCCGCCCTGGTCGCGCGATATGATGTCAGAATCTGCCAGGCTTCAATTGGGCATGATGTGAAGGGGGATCCTGGGAACTTGTGCCAGGATGAATGCCTCCTTTCCCTTTTCCTCCAACCAGCAGAGGTTTTGCTGTTGGTGTAGTGATGCCCAGCCATCGGTTCGATTGGGTATTGAAGTTCTAAGTGGCAATGATTTACCGCATTTCAGGCGTCATATTACCGTCACCCTTTTCTCAATGGGATGCTTTTACACCTATCCTGCTGAAACTATTGGAAAAATAAAGTTGGCATGTTTATCGCTTGAATACTTTCGGGTGCTTTGTAAAGCGAACAATGGAAGATTCATGGGAGCGTGCCATGCCACAGGATCGAGCCAATTTGGCGGTCATTACCAATCCTGCCTACGACAAGCATACCGATGCGGAACAATCCAGACAGCTGGAGTTGATAAGTGTCCTGCAGACGACGCTGGTGCTTGATCAATTGCTGCAGTTGTTTTCACGGGAGATACAAGGCGTCATATCTCATGATGGGTTTCGCTACCGGAACCCAATGCTGGGGATGGAGATTCAAGGTGGAGAGAGGGCGTCCCACAGTTGCAACTACTCCCTGGTCCTGGAGGAGCAGCATCTCGGTGAGTTGACCTTGATGCGGCGCAAGCGTTTCAGTGAGCGTGAGCTTGCAAGATTGGAACATCAGTTGTGTTGCCTGTTGTATCCTTTGCGCAACGCCGTTTTGTACTATCAGGCATTGCAATCGGCCTATACCGACCCATTGACCCAGGTCTATAATCGAACCGCGCTGGACAGTTCATTCCAGCGCGAGTGGAAGCTTGCCCAACGTCAGAGGACGCCTTTGTCGGTACTGTTGCTCGACATTGATTACTTCAAGAAAATCAACGATACATTTGGCCATACGGCAGGTGACTCCGCCTTGGCCAAGATCGCCCATTGTCTCCGTCAGTCGGTTAGAGCCAGTGATATGATCTTCCGTTACGGAGGTGAGGAATTCGTGCTTCTGCTCAGCAATACGGCAGCAGAAGGTGCTCAATTGCTCGCGGAAAGGATCCGTAATCACATACGCGACATGGATTGCAGTGACATTGCCCCCAATTTACGTATCACCACCAGTATCGGTGTTGCCACGCTCAGCCATCCTGAAGATACCCCACAACAACTTCTGAAGCGCGCGGATGATGCTTTGTATAAGGCCAAGCGGCAAGGCCGTGATAGGGTGGTGTCCGTCTAGGAGCGGCTTGGCGATGGGTTTTGTCGGGTGATGGGGACCGCCCTGGACGGGGATCTTTTTCAAGTTGCTTGCTTTCTCTCTCTAGCCTGGTCATAATAACTGGCTATTTGGTGGCACAGGCCACCGGTTGGTTGATCCATGGTGGGCCGCGTCGGTCCCCCCGCAACGATAGGCTGTAAACCCCGCCAGGCCCGGAAGGGAGCAACGGTAGCAGCTGATTCGTGTGCCGGGGTGTCTGGCTGGCGCGGGCTACCGCCTTCACTTCCCAGGCATTGAGCATGAGCTACCAGGCCCTGGCCCGCAAATGGCGCCCCCGCCGTTTTTTCGAGATCACCGGACAGGCCCACGTTGTCAGGGCGTTGCGTAATGCCCTGATCCACGACCGTGTCCATCACGCTTACCTGTTCACTGGTACCCGGGGGGTGGGCAAGACCACCATTGCCAGAATTCTTGCCAAGGCCCTCAATTGTGGCGCCCTTGATGCCGGTGAGCCCTGTGGTCGCTGCGAGGTTTGCGTGGCAGTGGATGAGGGGCGTTTTGCTGACTTGATCGAGGTGGATGCCGCTTCGCGTACCCGGGTCGAAGATACCCGCGAGCTTTTGGAAAATGCCCAATATGCCCCCACGAGCGGACGTTACAAGATCTATTTGATCGACGAAGTGCATATGCTTTCAGGGCATAGTTTCAATGCCCTTTTGAAGACCCTGGAAGAACCGCCTCCTCATGTGAAGTTTCTGCTCGCCACCACCGATCCCCAGAAGATCCCTGTCACGGTATTGTCGCGTTGCCTGCAGTTCAACC
>JALVSV010000230.1 GCA_027024125.1 Methylothermaceae bacterium
CCGCTCAGCCCAAGTTCTCTGATCCTCCGGGCGATACGTTTGCAAACCTGTCTGCGCACCTTGCGATACCCAGTCCAGCGAAGGCGGAGCAGGGGAAGGGACCATTGCAAGAAACGGACACACTCGTGGTCGTTCATGTTTTTTCATCAAGATGTTGTGGCCAGCTTGGCATTTTCCTATACAATCGCAAAAAAGCTCCCGATGGAGGTGCATCATGCGCAATGTACTCATTATGACCCTGGTAGGGTCGTGGGTGTTTCTGTTTCCTCTCATGGTCGCGGCCGATGAGACACCTCCTGTCACCGTGGGTAGCTGGCGCAAGGCAGCGCCGGCCCCCAGTGCACGAACCGAGGTGGCTGCTGCCGTAGTGGCCGGGAAGATCTATGTGATTGGCGGATTCTCACCTTTGCGGTTTGGCAATGTGCGTCGCCTGAGTGTCTCCGATGCGGTGGAGGTGTACGATCCTGCCAGGGATCTTTGGAGGAAAGCAGCCTCATTGCCAAAACCACTCCATCATACGGCCGCAGTGACAATCGACCAGCGTCTGTTCGTGATGGGGGGCTTCAAACCTGGCATGACCTCGGTGTGGAATCCCGTCACCACGGTCTATGAATACCTTCCCGACAAGGACCACTGGATCGAGCGCCGTCCGATGCCGACTGCCCGGGGTGCTCTGGCTGCTGCTGTTTTGCATGGAAAGATCGTAGCCATCGGTGGGTTCGACGGTGACAGGAGTCTGAGTACAGTGGAAATCTACGATCCAGCCTCAGATCGCTGGGAAAAGGCGGCTTCTTTGACGGTGCCCAGGGATCACCTGGCGGCCGCCTCTCTCGATGGCAGGCTGTATGCCATCGGTGGACGTATCAATCTGGACTATCATCGCAATCTGGCGGTGACCGAGAGGTATGATCCGGTGACCGGACGTTGGAATGAGGTCGAGCCCCTGCCTACTCCTAGAAGCGGTATTGCCGCTGCAACATTGTCCAGGATGATCTTCGTCGTGGGCGGAGAAGGGGGAAAGGGAACCTTCGGAGAAAATGAAGCCTATTGGCCCAAGGCAGATCGCTGGGTGACTCTGCCTCCTATGCCCACTCCTCGCCATGGGCTGGCTGCGGCGGTAGTTGCTGGTCGTTTGTATACCCTGTGTGGTGGTCCCAGGCCAGGAGGTAGCTACAGCCGTGTCAATGAGTCGTTCGTGCCTGGATCTGTGTCGCCCTGATGATTCATTGCTGGCAACCCTTATGAGCAAGTTGCATTCACCCCGTACGCCCCCTACGGTTCTGGCCCCGGTGGCTCCGGAGATCGAACGGTATCTGCATCGTCTGACCGACCCCCATACCGAGGATCCTGTTTTGCTCGATATGGAGCTGCGAGCCAGGGAGAACGAATTCCCTATCGTCGGGCGATTGGTGGGGGTCTTCCTCAAACAGCTGGCATCGATGATCGGTGCGAAAAGGATATTCGAGTTCGGCAGTGGCTATGGGTATTCAGCCTGGTGGTTTGCTCAGGCGGCCGGGCCATCGGGCGAGGTGTATTGCACCGACGGCGACTCCTCTAACCATCATCTGGCCGAGGACTATTTGAGCCGTGCCGGCCTGTGGGAAAGGATCCATTTTCAGGTAGGCGTGGCCCAGGAAATATTTCCCCGTGTACCAGGTG
>JALVSV010000231.1 GCA_027024125.1 Methylothermaceae bacterium
TTCCAGGGAAGAAAGCTGCAGCAAGCGAATGGCTTGCTGCAACTGGGGAGTCATGGTGAGTTGCTGGCCCAGGCGTAACTGGAGGCTTTGCTTCATAATTGAAATCGTGTCGAATACAGGCTACGGATGTTTGAATTACGTTATACCGGGGGGCGATGTAAATTTTTTCTGCCCACCAGTATTTTAGCTGAAATCCCTGGGAGCCGTGGTTTGAAGGTTTGGGTGCACGTCTTCTGGCGTCGCACCGCTTCATTTCCAGTCTGCAAAGTGGGACGCAACAGGGCGATTGTCAATCTTCCGGTTTTTTCAAACGCTCTGCCAGCCGGGTGATTCTTCTTTGGGACCTGCGGTTACGCACCGCCATCTGTAGAGCCTTTTGCAGGGCGATCACCACCACCAGCTTCTTGCCCCGGGTGACGGCAGTGTAGAGCAGGTTGCGTTCCAACAGGAGGTAATGTTGCATCGCCAGGGGAATGACAACCACGGGATATTCCGATCCCTGGGATTTGTGGATGCTGGTTGCATAGGCAAGGGTCAGCTCGTCGAGTTCCGACAGTTCGTAGCAAACCTGACGGTCATCAAAGACCACCGAGACCACGCCTTCCTCCTGGTCGATCCCGGTGATCAGTCCGATGTCTCCATTGAACACCTCTTTGTCATAGTTGTTCACTTGCTGGATCACCTTGTCTCCGGGAGCGAAAGTGGTTCCAAAGCGGCTGATCCTGGGTTCGCTTTGACCATTGAGCCTTGCCTGGAGTTCGGAGTTGAGTGATCGTACCCCCAAGGCGCCTTTGTTCATGGGGGCCAGGACCTGGATGTCTTCAATAGGGGAGAAGCCGAGGCGTTCAGGGATGCGCTCTGTGACCACGTGAATCAGTTTGGCGTGGAGTTCCTCCGGTGACCGGGCCTGGAGGAGATGGAAATCGCTCAGGGGATCCGGGGAGGGTAGAGGGACTTTTCCCTGATTGATTCTGTGGGCGTTGACGATGATTCTTGAAGCTTGCGCCTGGCGAAAAATTTCGGTAAGTCGCACCGTGGCTACTGAACCTGAGTCGATAAGATCCGCCAGCACTGCACCTGGCCCTACCGATGGCAGCTGGTCCACATCGCCTACGATTAAAAGGCCGGCTGGTTTCGGCACTGCCTTGAGCAACTGGTTCATCAGGACTACGTCCAGCATTGAGGCTTCATCGATGACCAGGAGATCGATATCCAGAGGATTGGTATCGTCGTGCTTGAAACGGTACGATTTGGGATCAAACTCCAGCAGACGATGAATGGTCGTGGCCTCGATTCCCGTGGTTTCGGTCAGCCGCTTGGCCGCCCGGCCAGTGGGGGCACAGAGCTTGACTCTTACCCCTTTGGCTCTGAGAATCCTGAGCAGGCTGTTGACCAGGGTGGTTTTACCGACACCTGGGCCACCCGTGACGATAGTGACCTTGTTTCCAAGTACTGTGGCGATTGCGTGGCGCTGTGATTCTGACAGGGTGAGTCCGGTTTTTCCTTCCACCCAGGCGATTGCCTTGGCGGAATCGATTCCCCCCCACGGCAGGGTGCCTCGGATCAGCTCCACAAATTGCTGAGCGCAACCTCTCTCTGCATTATACAATGGGGTGAGATAGATGAGCTCAGCAATTTGTGGAGCTGATCCGAGG
>JALVSV010000232.1 GCA_027024125.1 Methylothermaceae bacterium
AAGGCCTTTCAGGCGGGTGGGGTGGACTATATTACCAAACCCTTTTCCAATGAAGAAGTCGTGGCCAGGGTTTCCACGCATCTTCAGCTCCACGATTACCGCAACAATCTGGAACAGAAAGTTGAGAAAGGAGTCGCCCGGATCAAGGATCTGAATACAGAGCTCGAACTGACTCAGAGTGAAATCGTCGTGGCGCTGGGCACCTTGCTGGAGGAGCGATGCAAGGAAACCGGCCATCATGTGATCCGGGTGGCCGAGTACTCGCGGCTGCTGGCGGAGTTACGAGGACTGGATGAAGAGACCTGTTACCTGATCCATCGGGCAGCTCCCCTGCACGATGCCGGCAAGGTCGCCATTCCAGACCACATTCTGCATAAGGAAGGCACCCTGGATCCCAACGAATGGGAGATCATGAAAACGCATGCCATGCGGGGTTACGAAATCTTCAAAAATTCCACCCGTCCCATGCTTAGGATGGTGGCACTGATCGCCAGGGAGCATCATGAAAACTGGGATGGGAGCGGCTATCCGGATGGTTTGGCCGGCGAGGCTATCAGCATGGCTGGTCGCATCGTTCATCTGGCCGATGTGTTCGATGCATTGGGCAACAAGCGTTGCTACAAAAAAGCCTGGTGCATCGAGGAAGTGTTCCGTTTCATCGAGGAAAACGCAGGAAGCATGTTCGATCCGGAATTGGTCCGTTTGCTACTGCAGAACCGACAGCGTTTTCTAGACATCATGGAACGTTATTGCGACGACCCTCCTCAGAACCGGTAACTCAGTTTCAGGGCGACGGACGGCGCCAGATCCCGGTACTGGCTGCTGCGCTGGAAATAATTTTTCTTGTTCAGGTCATCGTCGATCAGACCAAGCAGGTTGTAGCCGGTCACCGACACGGACAGATACCGGCTCCAACGATACTGCAGGCCGGTATTGAGAAAAGCGCTGGTTCCAAATGCCCGGTCCGAGCCTTGGGCAAGCGCGACTGAAGGTCTCCCACCCAGCACATCCTTGTTGTAGTCGGACAGATCCTCCCCGCCCGGCAGGCTCCAATAGACCCGCAAAGACGTATTCCAGTCCAGTCGTTCGGTCAAATGCCAGGTCAGGAACAGTTTGGTCGCGTGGTTGAACCAGTTGGCCAGATCGTTGCCGTAGCCGTAGGGTTGGGCGGAAATGTTCTGAGCCTTCAACGGCTCATCAAGACTGAAATCCAGCAATTGAACATAAGAATGGGACAACCAAAAATCGAACCGGTCATCCTGATGGGAAAGCTGAAATTCCGCCCCCAACGTATCCACCTTCCCCAAAGGCACCGTGTCGAAAGCTTTGGGGGAGAAGGCGATGATCTTGTGGTGATTGAAAAAGAACGACAAGCCATATTTCCAGCTTTGGGTGAACTGATGTCCGAAGCTGATTTCACCCTGGTCGATGGTTTCCACGTCCAGTTTGCCGTTATGTAATTTATTCGCCCTGAAAAGAACGGCATCGTCGGCGCTGCGTACAGAACGGTTGTACATCAGCTTCCAGGTCATGCGCCTGTCGTCCGAGGTATGGATCAGGGCCACGCGGGGAGAAAACATCCACGGCGTATAGGTATGCTTGTCCATCCGCAGGCCGGTGATGACGAGCCAGTCTGGGGAAAAATGCCACTGGTG
>JALVSV010000233.1 GCA_027024125.1 Methylothermaceae bacterium
CCCGGACCCCGCCCTGCTCGGGGGCAGCACCCTGGAGCAGGCCCTGGAGAGGATCGAGCAGGGCCGCCCCCAGGCTGTTGCATTCGGGCACGATGCACACCAGCTCGACCGGGGCGCCACGCCTTCGGGCCAGCGCCAGGGCGACCGCCTCGGCGGCCTCGAGCAGCTCAATGTGTCTCGACGAGATACCGCAGACAATCAGGGGGCGCTCGGCCTTGAGCAGGGTGGCGGCGATGTCGGCCGCCGGCAGCAGATAACCGACCGGTTCGGCGGTCCGTTCCAGCGCCATGGCGACGGCGAAGCCCAGCTGCGCCGTGATCTCCGGGGCGACGTAATGGCAGTAGTGGGCCACCTGGTCGAGGCGGGTGGCATAGGGAACCGACAGGAACAGGGGGTGGCGCAGGCCGATGTCGGTCTGTTTGACCACCCCGGCCTGCCAGGACTGGGCACCCAGGGCCTCTGCGCGGTCGCAGGCGTGGCGCTGGACCGCCTGGCGCAGGGACAGGGCAAGGCGCGGCGCGGTCTGGGTCACGTCCTCGCCGAGGATCAGGATGGCGTCGCTATGCTCGCAGTCCATGGGCGCCGGGATCTTTATCTCGGGACATGAGAGCAGCTCCAGGGCCTGGTCGAGGAGGCGGCGGTCGGGTTCGGCCAGGCTCAGGTGATAGTTGTCGCGTCCGACCAATTGTTGCAGGGCGAAGTTGTCCTCCAGGCTGGCGCGGGGGGAACCGATGCCGAGGACCGGTCCGTCCTTGACCCAGTCGCGCAGGATCTCCAGCGCCGCCCCGGGCACCAGGGATTCGCCGTCGAAACGGGGGCGGGTGAGGTGCTGGTTGACGGCGGTAAAGCCGAAGCGGCCGCGGTCACAAAGAAAATGGCCGTTGACCCTGGGGTGAAAGCGGTTGACCACCCGCCGGACAAGTCCGGCCCGGGCGCCGGGGCTGAGATTGCAACCGACGGCGCAGTGGGGACAGATGCCGGGGGCGTATTCCTGGTCCCACTTGCGGGCGTAGTGGACACTGAAGGGTTTGTCGGTGAACACTCCGGTGGGGCAGACCTCGACCAGGTTACCGCTGAATTCATTTTCCAGGGGACCGTCGCGGTAACGGCCGAACCAGACCCGGTGGCCGCTGGCGAACACCTGCAGATCCTCACCGCCGGCGTAGTCGCGGTAGAAACGCAGGCAACGGTAGCATGCGATGCAGCGGTTCATCTCGTGGTTCAAGAAGGGTCCCAGATCCTGATTACGGTGGGTGCGCTTGAGTCCGCGGTAGCGGCGGCGCACGTGGCCTGTCATGACGGTCATGTCCTGGAGATGGCATTCGCCGCCTTCTTCACATACCGGGCAGTCGTGAGGGTGATTGGTCATCAGGCCTTCGATGATGGAGGCGCGGAAGCGGAGGGCCTGGGGGGTATTGACGCCGACGCGCAGGCCTTCGCGGACCGGGGTCATACAGGCCATCACCAGACGACCACGGGTATCTTCAGAGTCCTTGTACTGGATGACGGCGCACTGGCGGCAGGCACCGACCGAGCCAAGGGCCGGGTGCCAGCAGAAGTAGGGAAGGTGGAAGCCCAGTTCCAGAAGGGTGGGGAGGAGGCTGGCGCCTTCGGGGACTTGGTAGGGATGGGAGTCGATTTGGATGGTGATCATGAGGAGAAGATGGGGCGAGGAGTGGGCATGGTGGGCACTGGCTAGTCAGTGGAGGATAAAGGCTACTTTAATGTGGGGTGGGTGAGATGACAATAGAATAGTCGGATGCCCGTTCTGAAATGACCATGACGGAGATCGATCATTTAATATGTCCGGTCACGTTCTAGGGGTCAGGTCGCTCATTGCACATTCCGGGAATCAACAGGTCCAGGAAGGGGATTGTTTCAGGCCAACCGCCACACATCACTTTCCCATCCCCGAACCGCCGTACCGCCCGGCTCACCGTCATTCTGCTCACGCCAAAATGATTTCCGATCTCCCACATGCTGTCTGTAGGCGCCGCTGTACCCTCTTTCGTCTATGTGTGCAATGTGTGACCTGACCCCATAGCCCCACGGGTTTGCCCTTGCCGTCGGCTAGTAGTTATAGTGGTCCACATCGTGAACATGACAGGTACTCCTACAGGGGACTTCTACCCCATCAGTTCATGCCCATGCCGGGCGTACACAAGGCGTTCCACCTGACCGCCATTCTGCTGCGCTCCATGGCGGCAAGTGAGCTTGGTCGTTATACATCAGAAAATTGAAAGAGGAGGTATCAAAAATGAAAACACCGATTTGTCCTACATGTGGTTGTTCCCTTGTAAGATTAGGTATTAGAAAAGAGAGCACAGTAATACGCAAATACCAAGAAAAAGAATATTCGTTCTGTTGTGATGGATGTGCCCTCATGTTCGAAGAGAACCCTGAAGCCTTACTAGAAGAAACTAATAGCCTCATCGTGTGCCCAAGCTGCTTAGCAGAAAAGCCAGTAAGCCAAACCGTGGCAATTAAATACCGGGGTGAGAAACTGCATTTTTGTAAGTGCCCACATTGTATGACTGTTTTTCAGGAAAATTCAGAATATTATATAAAACGGTTAGCTGGCGAAATTGAATTTTCCGGCGTTTTCTCTGAGGGGCGAGGGTGTTGTACATAATGAGGGACAGTGCGATAAAGGACGCCCAGTGCGCCGGGCTAAGCCGGTGGATGATTGGAGGTGAAAGTCCTCTGTCCGGAAAGGGCTAGCGACCCGCCGGAACCCCGAGTCATGGGCGGTTGCTCGTAAGGGTAATGTCTAAGCGTTGACAGGGGAACGTGCAGGCTCAGTATTGAGTTCCGAAATCATTGTTGAGAATGCTGACCTTGTTGGGTGAAGGGGAAAGCAACACGGTTTGCCGCGCTAACGCAAGTGGCCGGCCGGTTCTCCGGAGTCAGAAGACCTGATGCATGTACGGATGTCATCCACGCGGAACCCGGGAGGTCCCCACGGCCATAGGGAGAAACAGCGTTGGAGGAAAGCGAACAGCATAATCTCGAACGTGATGCGGTGGGACTGTGGCGCAATTGGTGGAGCGAAGGACCTCGGCGGAGAGGAATTCGGACACCCTACCCGAGACTGGTACGCAGAGACCGGTGGAATCGGAGGACGGGCTGGCCAGGATACGTGCAGTGGAACATAGGGAACGGGGATTGCGGTTTAACAATCTGTATCATCACCTGACGGTGGAGTTGCTGTACCAAGCGTATTATGCGCTGGAACGGCACGCGGCGGCGGGTGTGGTCGGAGTGGATTGGTATCACTATGGCGAAGCGCTGGACAGTCATCTAACGGCGCTGCACCAACACCTCCATAAGGGGCGGTACCGTGCCCAACCGGTCAAGCGGGGATGTATTGACAAGGCCGGAGGCAGGCGGCGCCCGCTCGGCATCACCTGCGTCGAGGACAAGATTGTCCAACAGGCGGTGATGTGGGTCCTGGAATCGATCTACGAAGTTGACTTTCTGGGATTCAGTTATGGATCCCGCGACTATAACTATAAGGGATACCCATATTGTTTGGGGATAGAAAACCGCCTCCATTGGGTCCGCGATGTCACCTTCGACGAGGATCATTGTCAGGTGCGCAAAGGCTTTGGCTCCCAGGTCCTGGCAGCCATGCGCAACTTCATCATCGGGCTGTTACGCTTGTCAGGCGCTGCGGCAAAACGAAGCATCGCCAGCCTGCTGCGCCATTTCGCCGCCAAACCGGGTCAGGCCATCGAGCTTATCCTGGGACGCTGAAGCAGACGCGTTACTTCCCGAATGGGTGACTTCCTCCACCCAGATCCCCCTATCGCTTCAAAACCTCATCAAACCTCTCTTCCCCACTTATTCCCCAACCAAATCAGGCAATTCACCATAAAATAGCAGCAGTACCAACTGCGTGAAATACCGATCTTTATGACTATCAGGCCTCAGGGGCAAACTTGAGAGTGAGATGACGTGGTCCAGTCCTGGTGGGGCTGGGGGAGTTGATTTATAATAGGAAAATAATCAGTTTCGACTACGAACCAGGGTGAGCGTTAAGCAGTGTGACAGGGATTTCCTGGGAACGTCGCTGTCTCACTGCCCAAACATGCCACAACATTTGGGGAAGTACCCGTCATTTTGTTGTAAAACTTACGTCCTCATACTTATCATGTAGGTTGCCTATTCAGAAAAAACTTTAATGGGGGTCAACGACGCCTACATAAGGTCTTGCCAGGTATGTTTCAGTGAGCCATTCTCTATCTGTCCCACTTTCCGAACTTCATCTAGGACCGTTTGATGGTCTGCAGAGATGCCGCAGTCTTTCCCAATTTGAAGAATGGCTGGGGTGCTGGTTGTTACCCTTGTTCAAGGCTGACAGTGGTTTGGTTTATGAACTAGATGACAAAACCAAAAAGCCTAGACGTTTCCTGAGTCTGGTCCATATATCTCAAGAATCAGAAATTCTCTGGAGCAGGCTGATTGCCCGAGACCCTCTTGAACATTTGCTCTGCGTCGACAATGGAAAAGCGGCTGTCGCGTACGATCTCGACCTGCCTAGGACAAATCTGGCGGAGATCATCCTGCATTTGAATGAAACCTGTGCTGACATACAGGGTATTGATACGCTTAATCTACTGAAAACCGGAATGGTAGCCATATTGCTTGATGAACCTCCGGTGCGTTTGCGGCTCAATCGCTTTGCCTCCCCTTCTTTTCTTCGGCATCATGTAGCTGCAATGACGGTTTTGGCTCCTCTATGTGGTCTTTCTCTTCGTTCTTTGTTATTGGAGGAGGAGTTATATTGCTACCATTCCTTATCAAATTACCTCTTTGCGGCGTTGCCAGCGGCAGCTCTCGTGACTCCGACTGGAAGAGTTCTTCAGTGCAACGAAGCCTTCTCCAAAATCTGCGCTGCTGACAGGTTAACCCATGAGCTTCAGCTCTGTATGGATGATCCGGCTATCGATACCGTCAAAATTGACGGACAGCCATTTTGGGTTAAATGTCATGAGCTATCCTGCCATTATCGGTTAGTTCTCCTCGATGCCCGGGTCCAAGAGCCCCCCCTGTGGACACGGGTGTCTTGGCCGGCGAGTTTGAGTTCGCGGGAACGATGCATCTGTGTTCTGGTATTGGAAGGACTAGACAACGAGACCATCGCCAAACGTTTGTGCATCAGTTATCACACCGTCAAGAACCACATGCGCCACATCTACGAGAAAGTCGGAGTTACAAACCGGATCGAGCTGGTGCTGGCGCTGTTAGGACTTCATTGCTGAATTTCGTCAGGCTCTGAATCTGCACCGTGAGCCTGACAACAATCAAATGGCAGATGCTACAC
>JALVSV010000234.1 GCA_027024125.1 Methylothermaceae bacterium
GTCCACCCCGCCGGTGATGATGACGGGGTCGAAGGACTTGTTGATGTGGATGGCCCCGGTCTGGGCGCCGAGGCCGGCGGAGGCAGCGGACCGGTTGGAGGGCCCCTCCGCGCTGGTGACGCTGCCTGCCGGCAGGGTGTTGGTCCAGGGGCCGGCGCCGCTGGTGACCACGTCGAAGGCGAAGTCGCAGCCCGCCCCGGCCGCCAGGGTGGCGCCCCGCAGGTCGGCCGTGGCGGCGCCGGGATTGGCCACCAGGGTGGGGGCGCCGGCGCAGGAACTGGCGGCGTTGGCGGGGTTGGCCACCGTCAGGTCTGCGCCCAAGGGGTCATGCACGGAGACATTGGTGAGCTGACCGTTGGTCAGATTGCTCAGGCGGATGGTCACCCGGGAACTGCCAATAACACTTCCCCACTGCGGTTGACGAATACGAATAGTGGGAATATCCTCCGGCAGGACCCACAGGATGGAATTGCTGTACACACCGCCAAACCGGGGATTCTCCGGGTCCCGGAGGTATTGATTACCATTAATCAGAAAGCGGTATTCGTATCGCCCAAACGGCAAAAATTTGTCCAGCACCCAGACGGAATCGCTGGTTCGGTGCAAAATATCTTTATTGGGAATATATTCCGACAGTGCCGTAAAGTCCATAAATTCCATTTGATTGAGCAGGTTTAAAATAATTTTTTCGGCTTCTTTAACGCTCAAATTTTGGTTTTTTCGCAGGCAGTTGTCACATTTTCCGCAACGAAAATCACCGGCATCTTGCTCTTTGAAATATTTTTTAAGGAAACCCACGCGACATTGTTCCGTTTGCATATAAGCCCACATTTGTTCCGCTTTGTGACGTTTCAAATCCATATGCTTGCGGATGGATTTGGCGTGCATATTGATATAATCGTCGTCGCGCGGCATCATAAGACGGATAACAAAACCACCGGTACCTTTTTTGTAATCAATCCATCCCAGGCGTTTCAAGTTTTCAAGTCCTTTGCACAGGCTTTGCACATTCATTTCCCATTTGTAGGCCCAGTCTTTTTCGGAAAATTTGACCGGAAAATCAAAGATTTCCACGCTGGTACGCACCATATTTTCCAGGATTTTCCAGTGCAGACTATCATCGGCATATGTACGGAGATATTGGTGTAAGGTAGCCGGTTCCGACAGTATTTGTGCTTGCGAAAGTGCAGCACTGTATTCATCGAGTTGGATTAAACCGTATTTTTCCAGGATTTGCAAAGCCACATACAGGGTATAAATCCGCATATTCAGTTCGCGTGCCAGTGTTTTGATGTCGGTTTCCAGTTCGGCACCTTCGCCATCGCCCGGCGGAACGTGCAGGCGCCCTACGATTTTCAGGTACACTTCGCGTATGGTTTCCACGGAAGGGAGTTGCCATTCCAGGAGTTGGAAAAAATTTATCCGGTCGCTTTGGTCAATGAGAGCTATGGCTTTGGCCGGTAGGCCGTTTCGTCCGGCGCGTCCGCTTTCTTGCACATATTGTTCCGGTGTCCAAGGAATATCAAAATGGACAACGGTGCGCACATCGGCCTTGTCAATGCCCATACCAAAAGCATTGGTAGCCACCATAACAGGAGTTCTTCCTGACAGCCAATCGCGCCATTTGGCCGTTTTGTCTTCCGGGG
>JALVSV010000235.1 GCA_027024125.1 Methylothermaceae bacterium
ATTTGACCGCGACACTGCGTCCACCACGATTTTCAAAGACGGCCCTCCTCCCGGGCGCGGCGGATTTCCTCGTCGGTCACCTTCGGGCTTTTCTCCCGCAGACGGAGGATTTCCTCGATGATGGCCTGGTTGCGCAGCTGACGTTCCTTCTCCTCCACCGCCTGGCGCATCAGGCGGGCGATGATGGCGCTTTTGTTCTCGCCGGCGAAGGCTTTGTTGAACGCTTCCTTGACTTCGTCGGGAACGGAGAAGTTGACCGTGGCCATGGCGATGTTCTCGTTATTGAAGATTTCAACAATTGTAGCACGCCGGCCGTGGCAGAATGGTGGCCGCTGTTCTGCTCGGGTGTCAGAACTTTTTACACTTCTGATTTGCCGCAGAGCCATTCACAAGATGTGATTTCGAGGAAGTGCAGGTGCTATGGGACGATCCGGATCTGTTGGGGATTCCAGCCAGGACGGCCGATGAACCTCGCTTCCTGGTGATTGGCAAAATCGGCGTGCATCACTGGTCAGCTGTCATCACCTGTCGTAATGGGTGCATCCGGCTAATCTCGGTACGGCGTGCCCGAAAAGAGGAGAAAGCATTGTATGAAGACGAAAGCCTCTGAGTTCGACATGGCCTTCGACGAAGGCGAAGACATAACCGGGTATCTGGACATTGGCAAGGCCCAGCGTCCTAACTACAAAACCCGCCGGGTCAATGTGGATTTTCCTGACTGGATGATCCGTGCTCTGGATCGGGAATCACGGCGCCTTGGCGTGACTCGGCAAGCGCTAATCAAGCTATGGATTGCGGAACAACTGGATCACAGAGACGCTTCATAGAAGCTGCTTCCCGGATCGACTGGCCTGCCACCACTCCCGGGACAGCATCCGTTTCCGGATAATTTCTATTGGGGCGGAGGTCCCCTGTGCCAGCATCGAGGGAAGCAGGACTCCGTCATCTATTCATGCCGGGGCAGGTGGTCTGCTTCAAAAAACGCCGTGAATACTTTCTTGCTATGCAGTCCTGCTGCGCAAGAAAGCCCTGCCCAAACTTCCCTGTTTGGGCGCTCGCCCGGCTGCGAAAGTTCACCGGACTTTATGAACCACTTCCCTGTGGTTCACCCCGTTGGAGCCAGCCTGTCGGCTGTTCAAATTTGTTCCCGACAAATTTGTCGGTCCGGCTCGCCCCTGTAGGCTCCACGCCGGCCTCCCTGCCGGCGAGGCTTTCGAAGCAGACCACCTGCCCCTTCAATCAGTCCTTTACGTGTTTAGATGACGTGGTCCCGCCTTATCCTTTGATGAGACTCAGCCGGCCTGAATCTTGGCCACAATCGCGTCGGCCATCTCTTGAGTGGTACAGGAAGAGCCGGGTTGGAGATCGGGGGTGACGTGGCGACCTTCCCTGATCACTGCCCGTACTGCCTGTTCGATCTTTCGTGCAGCTGTCTGCTCTCCCAGGTGTTCCAGCATCATCACGCATGCCATGATCAAAGCGCTTGGATTGGCGATGCCTTTGCCAGCGATGTCAGGCGCGCTGCCATGGACAGCCTCGAACATGGCTGCCTCTCTGCCGATGTTGGCACCGGCAGTCAGTCCCAAACCACCAACCAGCCCCGAAGCCAGGTCGGACAGGATATCGCCGAACAGATTGGTGGTGACGATGACGTCGAACTGGCCTGGGTCCATCACCATCTGCATGGCGCAGGCATCGACGATGCGGTCGTCGAATTCGATATCAGGATAGCGCTGTGCCACTTCGCGGCCGATTTCCAGGAACATCCCGGAAGTGCATTTGAGGATGTTGGCCTTGTGGACAACGGTCACTTTTTTGCGTCCCGCCTGTCTGGCATAGCGGAAAGCATATTCGATGATCCGTTCGCAACCTGCACGGGTGACGACCGTGATACTCTCTGCAGCGATGGGTCTGCCTTCTGCGTTGATGAAGTGCTCGACGCCCGCATACAGTCCTTCGGTGTTCTCCCTCACCGTCACCAGGTTGACGTTGTGATAGGGCACCTCGATCCCCTCGAACGACAGGGCAGGCCTGACGTTGGCGAACAGGTCGAAGGTCTGGCGCAGAGTCACGTTGACGCTGCGGTATCCACCTCCCACAGGCGTGGTCAAAGGGGCCTTGAGGGCCACCTTGTTGCGGCGGAAGGATTCAATTGTTTCTTCCGGCAACGGAATGCCGAATTGATCCAGTGCCGCCATGCCGGCAATCTGCCGGTCCCATTGGATGGAAACGCCCGTGGCCTCGATGACCTTGACCGCAGCTTCGCTGATTTCCGGTCCGATGCCATCGCCCGGAATGAGTGTCACTGTATGCATGCCGCTTACCACTTGGATTCGCCGGTGACAGGATCGTACATTTCGTGGTGGATCTTTTTCCTGTTCTCGATCAGTTCATCGATGCCCGGCTGGTCGTTGATGGCCCGTTTGATTGCCAGCTTGGTGGCCTCGTAGTTGGTGCGATACAGATCCTTCTTGTCCGGGCTCTCCTGCTCGGCGCACCAGGGATCGAGCCACACGTTGACGATGATGCAGACCTTGTTGGCCCAGTCCCTGGGAATGGCGCCCTCGATCACGCAGTCGAGCACCGCATCGGCGATGGCCGACTGAACCACCCCGAAGAACAGGTTGATGTACGCAGTACTTTTCATGGTTACCTTGGGAACCATGATCGTGGCAGGCTTGACCTGCTGGTTGCAGGCGCGAATGGCGAATAGACGGGTATGACCTTCGGTCTGACCCATCAAAGTGGCAAAAGCAGTGCCCACGGGGCCTTCGACCGAACCCAGGACAACTTCCGGCATCGCGTCTGTACCTTGATCTTCACTTGCGAACACTGTGGCTTCGCCGGTCTTGAAGACTGGAATCTCGGACATCATGGTTCCTCTTGATTTGTGGTTGAACTGTTTGGAATGACGTGACACATACAGGCGCCACTTACACATCCCGCCATTGAGATACGACCATTATACCAGTCCGACTGGCTGTGCCTGCCAGCGGAGGATGGTAAACTTTGTTTTTCCAAGATATGCATCTGGAGGTTGGACCATGACTGACCTCAGCACCATTCGCGGTTTTCTGCTCGATCTGGATGGGGTGTTGTATGTAGGTGACCAGGTGATCGAAGGCGCCCGAGAGTCGCTCGAGATCCTGCGTCATCACTATCCCTGCCGTTTCATCACCAATACCAGCACCAAATCTCTCGACTCCCTTCATCGTAAACTGATCGCCATGGGGTTTTCCATTTCCCGGGAGGAAATCATCAGTGCCCCTCAGGCGGTGGTGTTGTTCCTGCAGTCACAGGGTACCCCGGTTTGCCATTTGCTGTTGGCTGACGATGTGCGGAGGGATTTTTCCTGCTTTCCCCAGTCCGACACCCGGGCCGAGTTCGTCGTTGTCGGCGACATTGGTGAGCGCTGGAACTATGCGGTTCTGAACCGGGCCTTCCGTCTGTTGTTCGAAGGCGCCGATCTGCTGGCGGTTCACAAGAACCGCTTTTGGCAGACCGGGGAAGGCTTGAATCTGGACATCGGTGCCTTCGTTGCCGCTCTGGAGTATGCTTGTAACAAAGAGGCGAGGATCTTCGGCAAACCTTCCCCCGATTTCTTCGAAATGGCGTTGAGGGATCTCGGGCTGTCACCCAATGAGATAGCGATTGTCGGCGACGACATCGATTCCGACATCGGTGGCGGGCAGCAGGTGGGGTTTTTGGGTATCCTGGTCAAAACGGGCAAGTATCGGGAAAGTTATGTGGCGGCCTCCAAGGTTCGTCCTGACCTGGTGATCGATTCGTTCCGGGATCTTCCACATCTTCTGGGGCTGACATGAATACGGTCTTTCTGGGAACCCTTGCCCATCTGCTGGACAATCCCTTTCAGCACCCGGGTGCGCTGGAGATCATCGATCGAGGGGCGCTCTTGGTGGGGCCGGATGGGCGAATCATTGCGGTGGGGGCGAAGGACAAGATCTGTCCAGGCTTGTCAGCCAGTACGACCATAGTTGATTATGGTGAGGCGTGGTTGCTACCGGGACTGATTGATGCACATCTGCATTATCCCCAGTATTATGCGGTGGCTGCGGCCAACCGGGGCTTGCTGTCCTGGCTGGAGCAAACCGTATTCCCTGAGGAATCGGCGTTGGCCAGGGTGGATTACGCCAGTCGGTTGGCGGACGAATTGGTGCGCCGGTTGCTTGGTGCCGGAGTCACGACCGCTGTGGTCTTCGGTTCCCAGTTTGCCCAGGCCACGAAATCCCTGTTTGCGGCAGCGAAACAGTATGGTATGCGGCTTTTTGCCGGTGTGACCCTGATGGACCACGGTGGTCCGGAGCCGTTGTTGACCAATCCCGAAACCGCTTGGCAGGTATGTGAAGCGCTTTATGGCTTCTGTTGTAATGAAAACAACCTCCATTATCTACTGACACCGCGGTTTGCGCTTTCTTGCTCGCCAGCCTTACTGGAGATGTGTGGAGAGTTTATGCGCCATCATCCCGAGGTATATCTCCAGACCCATATCAACGAGAACCGCGAGGAAATCGATGCGGTAGCGAAGGCGTTTCCCGAGGCCGAGCATTATCTGGATGTATACGATCAGCATGGGTTGCTGGGTCCGCGCACGCTTCTGGTCCACGATATCCATCCCCAGGGGGCGGAACTACGCCGCATGGCGGAAAGCGGATGCAGCGTGTGCCACTGTCCAAGTAGCAATCTGTTTTTGGGCAGTGGCCTTTTTCCGTTGCGGCGCCACATTCAGCACGGAATTCCGATCGCTGTGGGTACCGATATCGGTGCAGGGCTACATTTTTCAGTATGGAACGAATTGCCCGAGGTCTACAAGATCCAAAGGTTGCAGGGTGTGAACCTGAATGCAGCGCAACTGCTCTATCTGGTGACACTGGGCGCTGCAAGGTTGCTCGGAATCGAAGCAGAGACGGGGAATTTTGAACCTGGGACGATGGCTGATTTCTGGGTGCTGGACCTGGAGGACGACCTATATCTCAAGCATCGTTTGGCTCATTGTGAAAGTGCTGAAGCACGTTTATTTACTCTGATGCATTTGGCAAGACATCATTGTAGAGCGGTATATATTCAAGGAAAGCGGTGCAAATCCAGGCATCTTTGAAACCTGCCCGAATCTCCCAGGGGGAATTTCAAATCCGCCATGGTGCTGCAAGGAGGTTCATGCTGACAACTCCCCTAATGCCCCGTCATCTATTCATGCCGGGGCGGGTGGTCTGCTTCGAAAAACGCCGTGAATACTTTCTTGCTGTGCAGTCCTGCTGCGCAAGAAAGCCCTGCCCAAACT
>JALVSV010000236.1 GCA_027024125.1 Methylothermaceae bacterium
CCGACCGAACACGCCGCCATCCTCTCACACTGGTTCGGGATGCCAGCCAATGGTATTCATCCTGCCAGAATACTCCAATGGATAGGCATGGCACTGGCAATGGTGCTACTCATGGCGCTATTGTTTCTACTTTGGAGTCGTACCCTGCAGCGAGAATTGGCGCGGCGCCAGGCCAAAGAAAGGCAATTGCAGCGCAAAATCAGGGAACGCCAGCGGCTGTTGGAAGCTATCGTTCATTCCATTCCGGATCAGCTTTTCCGGGTTGCGGCAGATGGCACCATTCTCGGTTATCACGCTGGTGACAAGACCGAACTCTATGTCCCCCCAGAATCCTTCCTGGGTAAAAGAATGCAGGATGTTCTTCCCAACCGTTTGACAGATGCCCTGGAGCATGCCCTGCAACAGACAAAAAAAAGCCACAAACCCTTCACATTCGAATACCAGTTGCCAGTACCCAAGGGCAAACGATATTTCGAGGCCAAATTCAACCGCCTGGAAGACAGCGATCAAATCGTCATTCTGATTCGCGACATCACCGACCGCAAACAGGCTGAGGAAGCCCTGTGCCAAGCCTATAACGAGCTGGAAAGCAGGGTTTCCGAGCGCACCGAAGAGCTGGCTGCTGCCAACCAGGAACTGGAAGCCTTCACTTATGCCGTTTCCCACGATTTGCGTGCCCCCCTTAGAGCGATACAAGGTTTCCATCAAGCACTGGTAGAAGACTACGGAGACCAGTTATCCTCTGAAGCCAAAGGATTTCTCGATGAAATTGGCTCTGCGTCCAAACGGATGGCAGAAATCATCGAGGGCCTGTTGAATCTATCCAGAACGGCTCATAGTGAACTCGCCCGCGAACCCATCCGGCTGGACGAGATCGCCCGGGAGCTGTTCGATCTTCTCTCCCACCATGAACCTGAGCGCCGTGTGATCCTGGAGATATGCGGCCCCATTCTTGCCGAAGCCGACAAGCGCCTGGCCACAACTTTGATCTATAATCTATTAGAAAATGCTTGGAAATATACCAGCAAGAAAGCACGAGGACGGATCACTTTTTACGCCAAGGAACAGGAAGGCGAACAGATCATCTGCATCGAGGACAATGGCGCAGGATTCGAAATGGAATTTGCCAATAAACTCTTCCAACCCTTCCAGCGCCTTCACCCTTATACAGAGTATCCCGGGATTGGTATCGGACTGACAACCGCCTGGCGAATCGTCAAGCGTCATGGCGGATGGATCAATGCGGAAGGATGGCCCGGAAAAGGGGCTCGTTTTTGTTTCACCTTGCAACCTCACAATGATGGCCAACGAATCAAAGACGACCATTCCCACTGACATGAAAATACCCATTTTGGCATTGGGGATGATTGACCCGAATATTGCTCCAGTCGAATTCTGGTCTCCGCAATCCAGCGTTATTGCGATCCTGTGCCTCTATCTGCGGCGATACCGCCTTGTCATCCACCTATACCGATGAACCGGAAGTGTCATCCGGCCTGCAACCACGCTTTCCGATCAAGGCGGAATGTCCAATGACGTCACGGCTCCAAATTCTGATCATCGAGGATAACCCGAGTGATTATCGTCTGATCATGCGGCAGCTTTCGAAGTCCGGACTGGACTTCGAAAGCTGCCGCATGAT
>JALVSV010000237.1 GCA_027024125.1 Methylothermaceae bacterium
GAGACTGGCCACCATCGATGCCAATGGTGACGCCTATGACGATCTGATCATCGATGACCAACTGCTGCTTGGCAATGGCGATGGCAGCTTCACCCTGGCGGCCAGCCTGCCCAGCGGCGACAAGAATGTCGCTGACATCAACGGGGACGGTGTCATGGACATCATGGCCGACACCGAGGCAGTATGCGGCAATGGCGATGGCAGTTTCAGCCCATGTGATCCGGTAGCCAACGACCCCCTGGTGGACACCAACGCCGCCGGCGAAATCGTCACCATCCCGTCGTGGGGGGCTTTAAGCGAATCCGGCGTCAATCCCGCCATACTCGGCCGCTCCAAATTGCAGAGCGGTGACTTTGACGGCGACGGTATCGCAGATCTCATGGGGTGGGCAGTCACCTCGACCACCGTGCCGGTCAAAACCTACTGGAAAGGCCCCTGTGGCTGGACCTATACCCTGGTGCGCACCTTCACCAAACGCGGCCGCTCCGGACGTGGATCAGGCAGCTTCCGCACCCGGAGACTGTACATCTACCGGTGCTCTTATAGCAATTCTCCGATCAGCGGCTGGGAGCAGATCGACATCACACTTGAAAATCGGGTCATTCCTGCCACTTCCGCCCTAAGGATCAGCCTGGTGCGCGCCGATGGCAGCATCGAGCAGCTCCTGGGTCCTGAAGTGGACGGTTATATCCGCGCCATCAAGGTTGACGACGTGAACGGAGACGGTCACCTCGACGTGCTCGCCTCCATCGGCAGATCCGATATCGATGGCAATATCCTGAATCATCCGGATTTCCCCAACTGGGCCCTGTTTGCAGGCAATGGCGACGGCAGCTTCGCTCCTCCCGTGGATTCAGGTTTGTCCCTGGGTTATTGGCTACCCGGTGATTTCAACGGCGATGGCCTGACGGACTTCGGCCGTTACCTCACGCCATTCGACAGTGAACATTCGCTGTCGATCACCTTCCATACGCCACCTTCCTCTCCAACGGCTCAGGCACCGGATACCACCCCCCCAAATGTGGCCATTCTTTCTCCGACGGACGGCACGGAGGTTTCGGGAACGCTGCAGATCGCCGCCAGCGCCAGTGACGATACCGGCATCTCCAAGGTGGTATTCAACCTGGGAGCCACAGAGCTTGGACAGGCAACTTCGGCGCCTTACCAGATCAGTTGGGACACATCGGCCTTGTCCCCGGGCACCTATACCCTTGAGGCGGTTGCCTTCGATCTTGCTGGCAACAGTCAGGCAGCGACCATTTCAGTGACCGTCCCATCGACCACTACCACAACGACCAGCCCACCCACAGACCCGACGCCAGCGGATGCCCAACCGACAGGTAATACCGTTGAGTTTTCAGGCACGGTGACCGAAGTCGGCTCAGACTACTTTGTGGTCGATGGACTCAAGGTAACCATCGGGTCAGCATCCATCATGAAATACGAGGACGGTTTCGGACCAGCGCCCAAGGTGGGTGATCCTGTCCAGGGCAAGGCCGACGAGTACAGCGACGGTAGCCATGTCGCCGTCAAGGCACAATTCGGCTGATTCAGGCTCTTATCCGCATCAAACTGCACAGGTGGCCGCCAACAGGATACCCTGATGGCGGCCACTATTTTCCCAAGCTGTTTCTCCGAAGTTCTTCAGTCACTCGAAACAAAAAATCAAACGATGCATGTCGGAGACCGGGGCCCAGGCTTGAACAGTTGACGGAGTCCTGTGTCGGAGGATATCACCCTCCAACACCCGGGAAAATTACAGGATGTACGCCCACATACTGACATGGTTCTCTCCTGACGGCCATTACACATGCCCCGGCGCCCAAACCCCGGCTGATATAATCGACAAGGTGTCAGCATTTGGCTGGCTTTTCCTTTTCTTTACTCACTTTTCAGGAACACAATCACCGGATGGACTTGCCTGTTTTCGCTCACGCTGAAATTCTTATCGCACTGGGTGCAGGCTTTTTGTGCGGCTGTCTGGTAACCGGGTTGATTTTGCTACGGCGCCATTACCAGCTGCAAAAAGAGCAGGCGCTTCTTGCCTACACTGCCGAAGATCTACAATCCAGAATTACCCTGCAACAGGCAGAGATTTCCAGGCTCGAGGAGGAGAAAAAGTCCTTCATCGCCAGACAGGCCGAACTGAATACCCGACTGGAAGAACAGCAACGCCACAACCGGGAGAAACTGGCCGAGCTGGAAAAAGCTCGCGAGCAGCTCAAGACCGAATTCGAGAACCTGGCCAACCGCATTCTGGAAGAAAAGAGCCGCCAATTCACTGAATTGAACAAGACCCGTCTCGATGAGTTGTTACAACCGGTGAGTATCCAACTCAAGGACTTTCGCGAGCGCATCGACGAGATTCACAGTACCGAGCAAAAGGAACGTGGCTCCTTGCGCCAACAGTTGCAGCAGTTGCAGGAACTCAATCAGCGGCTGAATGTAGAGGCCCACAATCTCACCCTGGCATTGAAAGGCGACAAGAAACGCCAGGGCACCTGGGGTGAGATCGTACTGGAGACCGTGCTGGAAAGATCGGGATTGCGCAAGGGGGTGGAATACCAGGTCCAGGGGAGTTTCCGCGACTCCGAGGGCAAACTGCTGCGCCCGGACGTCATCGTTCACCTGCCCGAAGGCAAGGATATCATCATCGATTCCAAGGTTTCCCTCAATGCCTACCAGGACTATGTCGCCGCCGACCACGATAGCGAGGCCGAACTGGCGTTGAAACGTCATCTGACGGCTGTACGCCACCATATCGACGATCTCGGCAGCAAGAACTACGAGGACCTGGAGGGAGTGAACTCGCTGGATTTCGTGCTCATGTTCCTGCCCATCGAACCTGCCTTCAGCGCAGCCTTCCAGGCCGACCCCGAACTATTCTCCAAAGCCTTCGAGCGCCGCATCATCGTCGTCACCCCCACCACCCTGCTTGCGACCCTACGCACCATCGAGAACATGTGGCGGTTCGAACGCCAGCAGGAAAATGTCCGCCATATCGTCAACCGCGCCACCAAGCTCTATGACAAACTTCGCGGCTTCCTCGAAGACTTCGAAAAAATCGGCCAACAGCTGCACTCCGTGCAAAATTCGTATGACAAGGCACGCAAAAAATTGCAGGAGGGACGCGGCAATCTGGTCCAGCAGGCCCAGGCCTTCGTCGAACTGGGCGTCAAGGTCAAGAAACAACTCCCAGAGAGCCTGCGCCAGCAAGCTGATAACGAAGACTGATCAGACGCCCGGGTTTTCCCTCTGGTAACGCCGCACCATCAGGGCACTGACCAACATGGAAGTAATCACCATCAACATGAAAGCGGCATAAGCATCATCTCCCAGGACACCAAGACCTTTTCCCGTTGCAGCAACGATCAACGCCACCTCCCCACGCGGTACCAATATCCAGCCCAACAGGCCCCGAATGTCTTGATGGGCGACCAGCCAACTGCCCAGCAACTTGGCTCCGATGGCCACACCGGACAATAAAAATCCCAGCCCCAATACGTAGAACGATAAGAAATCGGCGATATTGATCTGCATTCCCAGGAGAACGAAGAATACCGGAGCAAATACCTGGGTAAGAGGTTTCATCAAATCCCTTGTGGATACCCTGCCCTGGCAGCGTTTTTCCAAATTCAGGCTGTTGAGGATCATACCGGCGCCGAAGATGCCAACGAGACTCGACAGACTGAGCAAATCCGCTATCCAGGCCATCAGGAAAGCCAGACCCAAAGGCAAAAGCAATTTTGCCTGGTATTCATCCATGTCCTCTAGCCAGGGTAGATCCCAATCTGGCACCTTTCGGCACAGATAGAGTACGACGCCCAGATAAACAGTGATCCCTATCACACCGGGTATCAGTGCACCCAGAGTCTGGGCACCTGTCTGTACCAGGGTGACGGCCGAGGAAACCAGCAGCACTGCCGTGACATCGGCAATCAAAATGGTACTTACAGCGATGGAGGCCATCCCAGAAAAGCGTCTTCCCAGCTGGGTGACCAGAGGCAGGGCGATACTGGCACTGGTGGGAACCAACCCGCTGGCAAGGAGAAAACGGGTGCTCCAGCTCGCCTCCGGTAACAACCAATCCAGCACCAACATCCCTGATCCAAGTGCCGTAACCGCTCCCACCACTGCGATCAGAAAGGCTTGACGGCCCGCCTGCAGTAAATCCTCAAGGCGCATGCCCAGCGCCACCCTGAACCACAAAAACAGAATCCCCAGGTTGGAGAAATGCCATAAGGCACTCCCCATGAGCAGAAACCCCGGTGCCTCGTCTCCAACCAGGATCTCGATCAACCGTGTCCCCAGACCGCCCGGTTCCAGTTCCTGGGGAGAGAAGATATTTCCCGCCGCGTCAACCACCGAAGCCCCACTTATCCAGACTTCCCGGAACAGCATACTGGCATCGCCAAGATGCATGATCAGAAAAAAAAGCGGTGACAGACCACTCAGATAGAGCAGATTACCGACTGCCATCCCCACCAGCAACTCACCCAGGATAGTCGGCAGATCAAGGCGGCGCGCCAACTGGTGGCCTGCGACAATCGCGGCAATGATCAGACCCAGCTCCACCAAAATATAGGCGAAAGGATCGAGATCCAGCAGGCTCCGTGGTGCGGCACTAGCCATAGGTGCCACTCCCCAAAGCACCATCAGGATTAAGGTGTTGCGTAACATGAATCCCCCCAAAACAATGTTGCAAAGCAAAGAGTATCCAATGTTTTTGGGACAAAATCGAGAAACCCGCCTTTCACTCTTCGACCCCATGAACAGTACCCATCACCTCAAGTGCCGATCTGATGATGGCTTTCCCCCTGCGAACCGGGGTATTAGAATGCGGGAGAAAAAGGTGATACCTCATGAATGTTTCCCCAATTCCCCACCCATGGATCCTTCTGACATGCTGCCTCCTCCTGGCCGCCTGCTCGACCATACCCCCGGAACTCAAAGCACCCGACGTGCAACCTGTCAGCCTGATACAGGTGGTCGAACATCCAAAGCGCTATCAAGGGTGGGTGGTTCGCTGGGGAGGCAGGATTCTCCAGTTGACCAATGAAGCCAACGACACCTGGGTACAGGTACTGTCCTACCCACTCGACGGGAAAGGACGTCCAGAAACAGATGCAACCCCAGAAGGGCGTTTCCTGATCCATACCCACGCATTTCTGGACCCTGCCATCTATCTGCCGGACAAGGAACTGACCGTGATCGGTACCCTGGCAGGTTTCGAGGAACGGATGGTGGGCAAACGCAAGATCCATATACCTCGTGTGG
>JALVSV010000238.1 GCA_027024125.1 Methylothermaceae bacterium
GAGGGGCAACATTCCGATCCGAAATCCTTCCGCCTCCTCGGAACAACTGCTGATGAAAGCAAGTATCCGCACATCCTTGCATTGAATCAAAACATAACCACCCAGACGGCCCAGACTCTCATCGTCGATGCACGCCTCGAAACGGCCGGCTTCGATCCGGATCAGTCGGTTACCAGGCATAATGATACCCTGACACTCTCAATTGGAAATATCCTTAAAGATAGTCCAATTGCAGGGATTCACCCTTTACCGGAGATAGATACGGCTCTCACGTCTCCCAGCAGGACAGCGATCCAGCGCGTCCCGGGATTGTCCTCGAGAAACATCTTGAAAATCACGGTGAGTGGCACCGAGAGGAACATACCCACTGGTCCCAGTATCCAGCCCCAGAATATCAGTGACAGGAACACCACCAGAGTCGACAGCCCCAAACCGATGCCAACGATGCGCGGATCGAGAATACCCCCGATCAGCGTATTGATGATCAGATATCCCATGGCGGTGTAGAAGGCAGTCCCAAGGCCAAACTGTACCAGCGCCAGCAGGATCGCCGGAACCGCCGCGATGAAGGATCCGATGTTGGGAATAAAATTCAGCACGAAGGCCAGAGCCCCCCAAAGAATGGGGTAGTCCACATTCAGGAAAGTCAACAGCAGGGTCACCATGCCACCGGTCAACAGGCTGATGAGTGTCTTGAGCCGGAGATAACGGCGCAGATTGGCAAAGAACAGCTCGAAGCGCACCGCCATGCTGGAATCGCCAAATACCAGCTGCAGTTTGGTCGGTAGAATGAACGCCTCCAAAAACATGAAGGTCACGTAGAAAAGAATCAAGGCCGTATTGGCAAATGCTCCCGTCAGGGCCGTCAACATGGTACCCGCCCATTGCATCAGACGGCCTGGATTGAGAAACTCGTTGAATCTTTCCCTCGACAGATCGAGCCCACGGTCCGACATCCAGGCGAACAAGCCGGCCATGTTGTCCTGAAGCCGGTTCTGATAATTCGGCAGATTGTCGATAAAACTGTCGATGGATTTGCCGACGAAAAGGCCCACCCCGCTCATCAGCACCAGCAGCCCCATCACGACAATCAGAATCGCCAGCCAGGCCGGCACCTTGTGACGATAAAGCCACTCCACCAACGGCCAGCAGATGATGGCGATGAAGCTCGACAACAACATTGGCACCAGAATAGCGGCAGCCGCCTGCACACCGGCAATGACCACGACCAGTGCTGCACCGGTTATCAACCAATGATGTCCTTCACTCTCTCTGTTCACGGCTGTGTCAGCCTACCCCGATCAGCAATATCCAGCAGGATGGAATTGAACGTCTTGATAAAATCGATATTCTTCAGGGTTCCAGTATGCGTATCGTTGAACCCATAGATCCGGGTGGCATGAAACTGATGTTGTAATGGAATCTGGCTTTGCAGTGGCACCACCGAGTCGTCGCTTCGACCATCCAGATAAGAGAAAAACAGGTGGTAGGGAATCTCTTCGGGCAGGAACCAAGATCTCATGACTTCCATGAAACGGCTTTGCGGAGCCAGATCACGCCACACGGGGAGGACAATGGGCGAATGCCTGACGCCCGATGCAGCGCTTTCCATCCCCCCCAAAGGTGAGTTGACGGTTACAAGAAGCTGAATGGTCCCGGCTGTTCGTGGAAATTTTTGCAAGGTTTTCATGATAGCGGAGCGGGCGACCAACCCCCCCATGCTATGGGAAATGATATAGATTTCCTGGAAACGATACCGATCGTGCAAGGTGACCATGGCCTTCACCAGGTAATCGGAAATCATATCCAGTCTGAAACCGCTCGGATAGAAGATCACCCAAGGTTGAAATCGGTTTCGGTCAAGATTGTCGATGACCTCTTTCCAATCGAGTGGGGTTCCATTGAGACCGTGAACGAACAACACTGGTATCCTGTCGCTCCGATAATCATGAAGCAGAAACAGACCACCCCCCACTCCGTCAAGAAACTGTAACGGCTTCCACAGCCCCAAGGCGCTGTTTTCCCTGGAGAACATAGGATCGTCAAGTGAAGCTCTGGCACCTATGTTGGCGATGATCTTTGCAGGCAGATGCACGGCGTTATAACCTTGCAGCGGCGGTGGTTTGCCAGAGATCAACAGCAGGCCTGCATCCACGGTTTCCCCTGGACCCACGACAATGGCTAAAGGCGTGCCCGTTTCGGATTGATAGTAATTACCCGGCTCGCTGTCCTGATATCGGCCATCCCCGTTCTGCTCGACAAAAGCGGCGATATAGTAGGTACCAGGTGACACGTCGAAATGGAACTCCCCAGAAGAGGTTACATAGGTGAAGGTATCGCTGACAAAAGTTTTGTCCTTGAGGTGATAACAGCGCACCACGACCGTTCCTTCCACGGGAACGGTCACTGCAATCCTGCCGCGTATCTCCCCGTCTTGCTCCAGGATTTTCACCTGCTCGCGGATTTCCAGCAAGGAGCATCCCAGCAAAGACAAGAACAGCATAACGACCAGCGAACGTTTCACATCATCCCCCGGAGGTAAGACAGAACTCTCTCAACTTATGTAAAAACACCTGGGGAGAGCCAAAGCACATTTCCCCGGTCTTGACTTCAACCGCCACCTGGATCGTAGTTCCACGTGCCAAGCGCTTGTTCGAGGCCGGTTCCACGATCTCGTAACCGATCTTCATCCGATATTCGTACTCCTGCATAAAGGCCCTGACGACCAGACGCTCACCAAATCGGGCCGGCGCCACATACTTGACCTTCAGATCCACCACCGGCCAAACGTAACCGGTCGCCTTCATCGTCAGGTAATCGTAATCGATCCTGTCCAGCAACTCACAACGAACCTGCTCAAAATATTTGACGTAATGTCCGTGCCAGACGATACCCAGCATATCCACGTCGAAAAAAGGCACCTGCAGAGTGATCTCGGCATGGGGGAGTTTTTCCACCGGCAGATCTGCATTCATGCCTCACCCCAAAAAGGATAGAAGTTGAACCACTCCAATGGTGCCTGAAGGCAATAACTCTCCAATCTTTTTACGAACCTTGCGGCATGCAATCCGATTGCTTCCAGACGCTGGTCAGGGTCTCTGGGCAAATGAATACACTCTGTCAGGGGCTCGAAATGAATTTGATAACGGCCATCACCGCCCCGAAAACAGAACAGCGTGTACACCGGGCATTGAAGGAGATGGGCCAGAAGGTAAGGTCCCTGGGGAAAATCCGCTTCTTCATCCAAAAACGGCACCTTCACCACACGGCCCTGACTGCTGACGGGAATACGGTCCCCCACCAATACCACGAATTCCCCAGCCTGGATCTTTTCATGCAGCATGATGGAGACTGCAGGGGTCATTTCCGTCACTTGAATCAGTGTCATCTGGGGAGCATGGTCCACCCCTCCGAGCAGTCGGTTGAATTTCTCGGCGTGTTTGGTGTGAACCAGAATATTGAGCCTGAGCCTGCGCCTTTCATCTGCCAGCGCCCTGCATATTTCCAGATTTCCGAGATGAGCCGTGATGATCAGGGCACCCTGACCGCTGCCCAACAGATCGAGAAACACCCTACGGTCCTGGAATATCACCGTTTCCATATCGAAACGCCCCAACCACACCACGATTTTGTCCAGCAGGCATTCCGCATAGCTCAGAAAATGGCGGTAACTGAACCATAGACTTCCCCGAACGCCCAAACCGGGTGCGACTCGTTGGACCCGCTTGAGATAATCCCTGGATGCCGACCTGGCACGCTGGTTGACGACAAAATAATAGGCCACCACCGGATACAGAAACAGCCGGAAGAACGGCCGCCCAAACAACAGATAGACCCCAAGCAGGAAACGCATCCCCCACAGGATGCCACGCTCTTCCATACTGGCCCAATGGGTACTCATCGTCTATCGGCCTGAAAATTGCTGCAGCAACATAGTGAAAAACAAACGCGCATGCATACGACTGATCCGCCAATTATCCTCAAACGGCCGGAAATGGGAAATACCATCACCCTCATACCTAACCCGGGTTGGCAGCCAGATCATCGGAACATCCCGCCAGGACAAACGCACCAGCACCTCGATATCGAAGTCCATGCGGTCCCCCATGGACTCGCTCTCGAGCAGTGGCATCAGCTGGGAAAGTGGATACATGCGAAAACCGCACATGGCGTCGGGAATCGCGAAGGACAAGGTATTGATCCAGACCCAGACATGGGTGAGATAACGGCTGTAATAACGTCCCTTGGGAATGGAATCGTCGAACCGGGGTTGGCCGCAGATCACTGCCTCCGGCCGCCTCCTTGCTGCCTGAAGGAAGGCCCCCACATCACGGAGATCGTGTTGACCGTCGGCATCGATCTGCAGGGCATGACTGAAACCGAGCCGGAAAGCCTCGGCGAGCCCGGTCTTGACCGCCGCCCCCTTGCCCCGATTCTGCCGATGCGTCTTCACCACCACTTCCCGATCCTGAGCCGCTAACGCAGCCAGTACCTGAGCGTGTGAAGGAGAACTGCCATCATCCACCAACAGGCAATACAATCCCATCTCCCTGAGCCGATGAACGATCCCGGGCAACCTCCGGCTGTGGTTATACACTGGGATCAAGGCGCAAGGATTGAAACTCAAGCGTCCCTCCAGTAGATCCTGCCTGTACTGAATTCCGCTGAAGCCGATGAATAATGGAAAGCGAGGCGGGCACGGCCGGGATCATATTCCAGCTCCAGAACCACCGACATTTCAGGCAACAAAAGTTGCCTGAACTTGATCGCCTCCATATGCCGGAATACCAGATCGTGGCCGGTTTCGCGCAAAAACAGGCTGGCAGCCCAATGAATCTGGATCACTCCGGGCAGGATTGGGCATCCAGGAAAATGTCCTTCAAACCAAACCAGCTCACGGGGCAAACCCAACTCAAATCTCAGTTGGTCCCCGTCCTTTTCCCGGCCCAGGATGTCAGGCCAGGAAATCCGGTCAGACATGACCGTTGATGCGCATATACCGCCGCCTCACCAGATACTCCCCTGCCATCAGTCCAGCCATCAGAAGATAGGCCACCAATCCGTTGTACCAGGTCCACAAAGCAAGGTCTCCCACGACTGCCGTATAGGCAGCCAGGGCACCGTTGAAGAGAAAGAATCCACACCAGAGCCAGGTGACCTTGCGGGTATAGCGAACACCCTCCGGGGGCAGATCGGGATCCATCAGACGAGCCAACCGCTCAATGACCGGTGGCGGGAACCACAGTGAGGCGGTGAACCAAAAC
>JALVSV010000239.1 GCA_027024125.1 Methylothermaceae bacterium
CCTTTCCCTTCTCCCACAAAAATCACCGCCCCACTTTGAAGATCCATCACGATGGTCAGATAGCCCAACCGTTTGCCCTGGTAGATTTCATCAATCGCGATCCGTCTGACTTTCCCCAATTTCGGCGACCGATACCGTTTGCTCAGGTGATCCTTCTGAATTTCCTTCACCAGATCCCAGCCCACCCCAAGATGCCGCGCCACCGCCTGGCAGGTCTATACCTGGAAAGATCAAGGACCAACCTCGTAAAAGCGCGGGTATAACGCTTCTTCTCATCAGCAAACCGAACCTTCACCTGACGCACCACCTGGCATTTAGAACATTCCACCCGTTGAACCGGAAGATCGATATAGACCGCTTTCCGGCCGATAGGCACCGCTCGGAAACGACGAACCTGCTTTCCCCGGCAGGTGACCTCGCGACTTCGACAAACAGGGCATCTCAGCTTCCAACGATCATCCGAGATGGCAACAATGACAGCTCCAGCCATGTATCGGGTACTCTGACAAATGTATCCGACAATGCCAAAGGCGTGGTACAGCAAGCTGGTAGACATAGTGAATTCGCCTCATGAAAAAAATTGACGAACATTTCAACCATTGTTCCAGCATACTTCAACATTTGTGCATCATCACAGGTACGCAATTACCGGAAGAACCATTATTTTGCAGAACGGAAACGTTCTCGCAGAGTGAACCCGTTTAGCTGGACAGGATGGGACGCTTGATGACTGATCCCATGGGCATTCGCGTGGCCAAGTCGAAAAAAACAGCCTTTGAGAGGCTTGAGCCCGGTGCGGGGAAACTCGCACGCCGGGTTCTTTGGGGAGGATATGGTCGCGAGATCATATCCTTACCCGACAACTCCAAATGTCAAGCCTGTCAATCGTCGCCATAAGGAGACACCCAGTAGATATTATATTTCAGCCGGTTACATAAACACACCAAAATACTGTCGCCAAAAGGAGACAAGATTTTAATGCCTTGACGTTGGCTGCAACCGCATTTGTGCCAGAAAGACAGCAACCACGCCAAAGACATAGAAATTAGCCACCACCTTTTTTCTGGCACAAGGATTGCCTTTTGAATCAAGGCTGGTTGAGGTTTCATCTGAGGAGGGTATAAAAACATGTTCGATACTAACTACAGGGCAGTCATCGCTGACAACGAAGAAAGCAGATCAATCCATTACAATCTGCGTTATCAAGTATATTGCCTGGAAAAAGGATTCGAACCGATTGAAAAATTTTCGCTTCAACAGGAAACGGATGCTTTCGATAACCGGTCCGTCCATTTCCTGATTCAACACAAACATACCAGACAATGGGTGGGGACTGCCCGGTTGGTTCTTGGAAGGCCGAAAATCCTTCCCATCTCCCAATACGCACAATTCACCCTCCCAGGAAACATATCCACCCAGGCGTCCTTCGCCGAACTCTCGAGGCTCTCCATCCTGAAATCATTCCGCCAACACAGCAAAGAAACCAAGGTAAGCGAGCCCGAGGTGTTGCTGGGACTCATTCGGGCCGCAAAGGAGTATAGCGACACACATAGGATAGATTTCTGGTTGTTCCTGTGCCGTCGTTCCATTATGCGTATCGTTGGCAATCTGGGTATGAATATGAAAATCGTGGGCCCCCCCTGCGAACACAAGGGAGTCCGCTATCCTTATCTTTCCGATATAGCTACAGCATTTGCCAGTATTCCGGACCATTCGCTTGCCGTCGCCACCATGTTCGCCAGAAAAAACACTCTGGCGCGTTATTCGTCGCTCTATCCCAGCCACAGCCAACCAATGGCCGCCTAGGAGCCTGTCGGACTTAACATTTCAACTGGTGATCATGGGATAATCTACAACCAGCTGGTTGAGTTTTTACGGATATTACTGGAAATCAGCTGCTGTCTTTACGGAACATGGAGCTTCTCTCCCCCCCTTGTTCCTTTTCCATGCATGCATCCTCTTCAAATTCCATCCGATGCATACCAATGCCCATTCACTCTGGACAGAATCCAGACCACGGAGCAGGAATTGTCTGAATCCCTGTACCTGTTTGATGATGCCAAAGACCGTTTCAACCGTGGATTTCCGTTTTGCGTAAAGCGCTTTGCCCTCTTTGGTGTTCAAACGATGCCGCATTACTTGTAGCGGGGTGGCATCGGCCACAGGTTCCGGATCCTTCTTGAAGCGTTCTTTGAGTGGCAGGTTGTGGGGCTGACGCTTTTCCGGTATCAGCCTGCTTCCTGGCAGTCCTCCACATTCGCTTCGCTGAAATATCCGGTGTCGGCCAGAATCGTTTCCACTTTACCCAGGGATCCAGGGAGTGAGCCGATCTTTTCCAGGGGGTTTGATCTCCTGAGATGCTTTCGTGGGCGATGCCGGAAAAACAGCTGCTGCTTACCCTCGACAAGGATGCTGCAAAGTGAGCTCGACCCATGATGCGAACACCGGAAAGTGTAAAGTAGATTTTACACTGTTTTCGGGGATTCACAGGAGGTTTCACTTTGCCCGTCCGTGTTCTCATTGTTGTCATATTGCAAGGCAGACCCCGGAATTGCTGCCTTGGTCAAGGAAACAGTATTGGGCAGCCCTGTGCCGGGAAGTGTAAGGTGGGCTTTACACTTCTCGGCCCGGGTTCAGGATTTCTCGGTGCCAGAGGTGTTTTGCCGTTTTGCAAGACATGATAATCATCTAGCTAGCCTCCCCTGAACGCTGCCAAGTGGATACACTTGGTGGTGTCAAATCAACGCCAAAGGAGGCTGTGATAAAACTATACGGCGGAATTGACTTGCATTCCAACAACCTGGTTGATGGGGCCAGAATTTGGCGTGCTCCGCACCGTCAGCGGTATCGGCAACGTTCTGGCGTTGACGATCATGCTGGAGACTGGAGTTATGATCGAAGTTGGTGTATGAGCTGGGGTTGATAGAGGCGGCGTACCCTGTTGAAATCGGTTTGTTGAGAACTGAAAACCAACAGAGGAGATACGCCACCATGAGCAAAGATAGCGTAGTTGAGTTTCGTACACCAGAGGCTATTGACGATCCCCTGACGGAGTTACTGAGGAAGGGTGCCAAACAGTTGACACAGCAAGCCATTGAGGCAGAACTGGAGAAAATGCTGGTTCAATATGCCCAGATTCGTGATGAACAGGGCCGTCGGGCGGTCGTTCGCAATGGATATTATCCGGAGCGGGAGATCCTGACGGGGATTGGATCTGTGGAGGTAAGGATTCCCAAGGTCAGGAGCCGTCATGGGGAACGGGTGGTTTTCCATTCATCTCTGGTGCCGCCGTATATCCGCAAGGCCAAGCGTGTGGAAGCCGCCCTGCCTTGGTTATATCTGAAGGGGATCTCCAGTGGTCAAATGCAGGAGGCCTTGGAAGTGTTGCTGGGGCCGGAAGCCAAGGGATTGTCTCCTGCGGTGATCGGTCGGTTGAAGCGCCAATGGGAGGGCGAATATGAAGATTGGTGCCGCCAGGATCTGAGTAAAGACAGATGGGTGTATTGGTGGGCCGATGGCATTGTGCGCCATGAGGCGCTACGTGATCGTGCGGGATGAATGGGCCCGCCCTTGGTCTGTCGCAGCAGGCCATTGAAGCTGGGGGCAACCTGAACTTGGGAGCACAAGGGAGGGTGAGAGCAGCCCCGACAACGACGGGACAGGTGGATACTGCCGGACGACCTGGGCCCGGCAAGCGAGACGGGAAGGTGTAACAATTGAGTGAACCAGTGGTGGAACCCCCTTTAGCGGTCCCGCCAGCTCAAACCCGGCGGATAGGGGCTGGTTAGCAATGCACGCGCATCATAGAAATGATGTGCGACTCGGCGAAGGTGTAATGCCCACCAACGCGGAGGCTGCAAGGAAAGCCTGCGGCGTACTTGCAGCGAGGTTGCAGGGGAAAAGCTGGACACCGCCCCCGATGAACGACGCGTAGTGAACGTGGGAACCGACCGGAGATTGCCCAACTGACGGGGATATTCTAATCGCCAGATGGGCAGGCTTGCTGCCAGCTGACGGTCCCGGTCGGGGCGGAGTTCCCGTAGTAGTCTGAGGCTGGGAAAGCCTGCCACATGGCGAAGGGGAACAGCAAGTTCGCAGCCTTGGGACTGGAAAGCCAGGAGGACGTTGATGAATATTGACGCATCGTTACTAACACCGGAGACGGCTGAAGAACGGGTACTGGGTATCCAGACCAAGCTGCACCGATGGGCCAAGGAAGACCCACAACGGCATTTCGATGACCTATACAACCTTGTCTGTGACCCGGCATTCCTATATGTTGCTTGGTGTCGGGTGAGGCGCAATCGGGGCGCACGCACAGCCGGTATTGATGGTCTTAATGCACGCAGATCGATAACGTTAACGCGTTCATCGGTCAACTGCGCGCAGACCTCAAGGCTCGTATATTTCATCCACTACCCGTACGGGAAAGGAGGATCCCTAAGACGGGCACGAGCAAATACCGAAGACTTGGGATTCCGACCACGAGGGATCGGGTGGTCCAAGGTGCGCTCAAGCTGGTGCTTGAGCCGATTTTCGAGGCGGACTTCCAACCCTGTTCGTATGGGTTCCGCCCGAATCGGCGTGCTCAGGACGCGATTGCTGAGATTCACTTTCTATGTTCTCGTTCCTACGAATGGGTGGTAGAGGGTGACATCAAGGCATGCTTCGACGAGATCGATCACACGGCGCTAATGAGCCGAGTTCGTAAACGCGTCGGAGACAAGAAGGTCCTGGCATTGATCAAAGCATTCTGTAAGGCCGGGATCCTTACCGAAGATGGCCAGGTACAGGATACGATCACAGGCACCCCTCAAGGTGGAATTCTTTCTCCCCTGCTTGCGAACATTGCCCTTTCCGAACTGGACGATCACTTCGCCCAGGCATGGCAGGCAATGGGGTCACACAGCGGGGCACGACAAGCATACCGGCTCAGGGGCCTACCAACCTATCGCTTGGTCCGCTATGCGGACGACTTTGTCCTACTGGTTGCGGGCACTCGTCAACAAGCAGAAGCCCTGTGCGAAGAAACCGCAGCGGTTCTATCGCCGATGGGCCTGCGTTTGTCACCGGAGAAACCCACCATCTGTCACATTGACAAGGGCTTCGACTTTCTCGGTTTCCGCATACAGCGGCGCCGGAAGCGAGGAACGCAGCAGCACTATGTTTACACATGGCCAAGCAGGAAGGCGGTTGCCTCCGTCAAGGCCAAGATCAGAGTGCTCACGCGTATGGGCCGTAATCATCCCATACAAATATT
>JALVSV010000240.1 GCA_027024125.1 Methylothermaceae bacterium
GTATAGAAGGGTTCGAATATCCGCTTCTGCAACCGGGGATCGATGCCCGGGCCATCGTCGATGACACTGAAGCACAACCAGTTGTCCTTCCGATTGACCTCCACGGTCAGGCTTCCACTGCCATGCATCGCTTCCATGGCATTGCTCATAAGGTTCAGGCAGGCCCCCAGGAGCGCCTCCAGATTCCCCTGAAACCGTGCATTGCCACACTGGCCCCGGAACCTCAGGTCGATGTTGGAGCAGTCGATATGAGGTTCGGCTGCCTCCCGCAATCGCTGAAGAAATTCATTGGCATCCACCTGATCCATGACGAAGCGGCCTTCCCGGGCGAAGACCAACATGTCGTTGACCTGGCGTTCCAAATGGCGAAGTCGTTCCATGATCCGGCCTGCGAAGCGCTGACGTTGTCTCTCATCGAGTCGTGCCATTCCCAGCTGGGACGCATACAACAGGGCAGCTGACAGGGGAGTGCGCACCTGATGAGCCATGCTCGCCACCATTTCCCCCATGGCTGAAAGGCGTTGGTGCTGTTCCACCATTTCCTGCAAGGCCCGCATCTCGCTGACATCGGCCAACAGCAGAATCTGCCCGGGTTCCTCACCCAGAGAACGTGCCGAAATACTGACAGTCCTGCCATTTTGCAACCGGCGTTCATGGGGATTGCCGCAGTCAGGCAAGAAGCTGCGCCCGACGATGTCCGACCAGCGTTCTCCCAGAAGCGGTTCTCCCAGAAGACTGACTGCCGCAGGATTGCATTCGACCACCACCCCCTCTCCGTCGACCACCACCACCCCACCTGGAAGCGCCTCCAGCAATCGCTGCAGCCTGCTGGCAAGCTGTTCCTTCTCGGTCAGAGTTTTCAGGCGTTCACTGCGGGCTGCAGTCAGCTCCTGGTTGAGGCGTGAAACCTGATTCTCCAGCTCACGATAGGAGTCTTCCAGGGACTGGGAAAGATGGTTGAATACCTCAAATGCCTGTTTGAGATTTTCAGGGTTGTCGAGGGTCTTTAGATCAATCACCGCGTGCTCGTCGATCGTTCATCGGTTATCCCGTTGAACAATGAGCAAGAGTGATGCCAATTATATTGACCAGCTAGAACAATGACTTGTGAAAATGCCGTCAGGAATCTGTCACATCCTCGGCACGTAACCCATATTTACGCAACTTTTCCACCAAAGTGGTTCGCCTCATCTTCAGACGCTTGGCCGCATGTGCGACCACCCCTTTCGATTCGTCCAGCGCCTGGCGGATCAGGGTCTTTTCAAGGTTACTCAGATGTTCCTTGAGATCCAACCCCTCTTCTGGCCATTTTTTGCCTGGAACCGCCTGGGGCACCAGCCCGGTGACCGGCTCTGAGACGGACTTGAGAAACGCCTCGGTTTCGTCATCTTTGACCACCCTGCGGAGGATCTTCTCCGGCAGATCGGCGGCATCCACCACTCCGTAAGGATACAGAACCGCAAGACGTTCGATGAGGTTGGCCAGTTCACGGACGTTGCCTGGCCAGTCATAATGCTTCAACACATCCAGCGCCGCCGCGGTCAGACGGACCGAACCCCGCTTCTCGTTTTCAATCCTGGAAATCAGGTCAGCCACCAGGGCAGGAATGTCTTCGCTGCGCTGTCTTA
>JALVSV010000241.1 GCA_027024125.1 Methylothermaceae bacterium
TCTCATGAGGGGGTAGCCGACACCCCCGATCATGGAAGATGATATAAGGCGTGCGGGGCGGCCGGGGACGAGGTCGGTCAATATTTTGATGGCATCGCGACCGCGATCGCTAACATGATCCGATGTCGATCCCTCGTACCCCAGATTGCCTGCAGGCGGCGGTCATCCGGCAGGATGGCCATTCGTCTGACAGCCCACACTAAAGGGAGCCGCCGGCCTGGCCGGCAGGCCAAGGATCGACATCCCCGGCCGCGCCGCACGTTCATCAGTGTGCACCAACGTTCGGAGAATCGCAATGGAGTTGACCCCCCTGTATCAACGCGTCATCGGTCTGGATGTTCATCAAGCCAAAATCACCGCCTGTGCGCTCATCGAGCATGAGGACGGTCGGCTGGAGGTGATCCTGCGTGAATTCGGCGCCTTCAAGCGCGACCGAAAGGCGCTGTCGGAATGGGCCCGGGAGATCGCGCCCGAGGTGGTGGTGATGGAGAGCACGGGGGTGTACTGGAAAAGCCCCTATGCGGCGTTGGAGAAGGTGGGGATCATTGCCTGGGTGGTCAATGCGCGTCATGTCAAGACGGTGCCGGGCCGCAAGACCGATATCGCCGATGCCCAGTGGCTGGCGACGCTGGCCCGTGCCGGGCTGTTGAAGGGCTCGTTCGTGCCGCCGGAGAAGATGCGGCAACTGCGACTGGTCTCCCGGCAACGGCAGAAACTGGTCAGCCAGTGCAGCGCGGAGAAAAATCGGCTGCACAAGGTGCTTGCCGATGCCGGCATTCGGCTGAACGTGGTGGTTTCCGACCTCCACGGCCAAGCAGCCCGGTCCATGATCAAGGCCCTGATCGAGGATCGTCCTGTGCATGAGGTACTGGATCGGAAGGGACGATTGCGCGCCAGCCGCGAGGAGCTGTTCGAGGCCCTGGGCGCCGAGCGACTGAGCCCGGCGCACCGGTTTGTGGCCGCCGAGATTCTTGACCACATCGAGGAACTCGAACGGCGTATCGCCCGGCTGGATCAGTACCTGTTGGAAGGGCTCAAAGACCATGAGGATTTACTGACCCTGCTGCAGACGATTCCCGGCATCGACCGTCAGGGCGCGGCCATGCTGCTGGTCGAGATCGGCGCCGACATGAACGCCTTTGGCAGCGCAGAGCGCTTGGCTTCCTGGGCAGGCCTCTGTCCAGGCAACCACGAAAGCGCCGGAAAACGCAAAAGCGGACGCATTCGCCGGGGCAATCCCTGGCTTCGAAGACTGTTGTGCGAATTCGCCCAGGCAGCGGCCCGAACGCGTTGTGGACTCAAGGCGAAGTTCGAGTCCCTGATGGTCCGAAAAGGCTACAAGAAAGCCATCGTCGCCCTGGCGCATAAGATGTTACGCATCGTCTACGCCATACTCCGCGACCGTACGCACTACCAGGACAGCACCATCGATTACGAAGCATTGATCGTGGCCCGAAACGCCCCGCGCTGGCTCAAAATGCTTCGCAAACACGGCTTCATTACCGACGCGGCCTCAGCGTAAACGGCCACACGCAAGGCCGGACAGACCGCCTTTCATCATGGTCGTCATCGGCCAGGGTCCCGTGCGCCTCGTAGGGAGGGTTCTTCCACACTAACAATCAAAC
>JALVSV010000242.1:0-3758 GCA_027024125.1 Methylothermaceae bacterium
GTCCCTTTGTAGATGGGTCGCAACAGATTCAGCTCTTCGATCAGACCACGGGGACGCAAATCGAAATGCTCACGGACGATCTCCACCATCCGTGATTCGGCGATCTTCCCAGTACCAAAGGTCTCGATGGTGATCGAAGTGGGTTCAGCCACGCCAATGGCATAGGAGACCTGAATCTCGCAGCGCTCGGCCAGTCCCGCAGCCACGATGTTCTTGGCAACATATCGGCCCATGTAGGCTGCCGAACGGTCGACCTTGGAGGGATCCTTGCCGCTGAAGCATCCCCCTCCATGCCTTGCCATTCCCCCATAGGTGTCGACGATGATCTTGCGCCCGGTCAGCCCGCAGTCACCCACAGGCCCCCCGATCACGAACTGACCGGTGGGATTGATGAAGAATTTGGTGTCGGAGTGGATCCATTCTCTGGGAATGACCTTGAGGATGATCTCGTCCAGGACGGCTTCCTGAATCGCCGACTGGGGAATATCCGGGGCATGCTGGGTCGACAATACTACTGCATCCACTGCTACCGGCCTGCCATCCTCGTAGCGGAAAGTGACCTGGCTCTTGGCATCGGGTCGCAGCCAGGGCAACACCTTTGATTTGCGCATCTTGGCCTGGCGCTTGACCAGCTCGTGGGCGTAATAGATCGGAGCCGGCATCAATACGTCGGTCTCGTCACAGGCGAACCCGAACATCAACCCCTGGTCCCCGGCACCCTGTTCCTTCTGCTCAGACTCATCCACTCCCATGGCGATATCGGGCGACTGCTTGCCAATGGCAGACAGAACCGCACAACTTTGCCAATCGAAACCGATGGCCGGATCATCGTAACCGATATCCCTGACCACTTCCCTGACCAGCTGCTCGGTATCCACCCAGGCTTCGGTGGTGATTTCACCCGCCAACAGCACCATACCGGTCTTGACCAGGGTTTCGCAGGCCACTCGGGAATTTGGATCCTGCATCATCAGGGCATCCAACATCGCATCGGAAATCTGATCGGCGATTTTATCCGGATGTCCCTCGGAAACCGATTCGGAAGTGAAAATGTAATCTTTGCTCACAGGTCGAGAACCCCAAATACCATGTTATGAAGTTTGCTTCAGCCAGATGCGGCCAAATTCTTTTAATTTTAACCCAAGAAGATCAAAATTAACGAACCAATGTCATGATTTCTGTTCTATCATCCTTGAACACAATTCATATGGGGTTCATCAATCGGTCTATAGACTGGCTATCACGACCTCTATTCCAGCTAAAGGAGAAACCTATGCGAAAAGTCATCATCCCGCTTGCGGCCGCAATCTTGGCAACAGCCTGCACCACCAACCCCTACACTGGGGAGGAACAGGTAAGCAATACTGCCAAAGGCGCCGGAATTGGCGCTGCCAGCGGAGCGGCTCTTGGCGCCATTGGTGGTGCGATTGCCGGCAGCCCTGGAACGGGAGCGGCCATCGGAGCCGGCGTCGGCACGGTGATCGGAACCGGCATTGGCGCCTACATGGACCGCCAGGAGGCCAAGATAAGGGAGAAACTGGCTGGCAGTGGGGTTCGTGTGGTGAGGGAAGGCAACGATCTCCGTCTGATCATGCCGGGAAACATCACTTTCGCCACCGATTCGGCCGAAATCTCACCTCAGTTCTATTCCACCCTCAACGCCGTGGCCATCGTCCTGAATGAGTTCCCGGAAACCCTGATCGAAGTCACCGGTCATACCGATTCGACCGGGAGAGCCGAATACAACCTGCAGCTTTCTCAACGCCGTGCTCAAAGCGTGGCCCAATATCTGATTGCCCAAGGCGTGGCCCCCAACCGCGTCATCGCCCGGGGAATGGGTCAAACCATGCCCATTGCCCCAAACGATACGCCCGAAGGCCGGGCCCAGAACCGGCGGGTGGAAATTCGCATTCACCCCACCGGCGGCCCGGCCCAATGAACCGGCCTTCTCTGCGGACGAAGGGAATCAAATCCGCAGGGGGGACAGAATGTTTTTCGTCGGAACCACCCCCCATGGTTGTCACATTTTGGTAACGTCCAACATTTATCATCAAGAGGCAATGTGGAAATTACCTTAGACAATAGTCCATGGCAAACGTCGATATACTGGTAGTCGAGGACGAGACCCCTATTCGTGAAATGCTGCGCCTGGTCCTGGAACAGGCCAGCTTTACGGTTCGCACGGCACCAGATGTCCAGTCAGCACTCAAGGCCCTGGAAACCAGGCTGCCCGATCTGATCTTACTGGACTGGATGCTCCCCGGCATCAGCGGGATTGATTGGGCTGAAAAATTACGCCACGACACCACTTACAGCGATATTCCGATCATCCTGCTGACTGCCCGTGGAGAGGAAGAGGACAAAGTTGTCGGACTCGATACCGGGGCGGACGACTATATCACCAAACCATTCTCTCCCCGTGAACTCATTGCCAGAATCAACGCGGTATTACGCCGCTTTGGCAAGGGGGGAAAACCCGTTCTGATCCAGGTGGGTGGGATCGTTCTGGACCCTGAACAACATCGCCTGCACATCGATCACAAACCCGTGGAACTCAGCCCCACCGAATACCGGCTTTTGGAATTTTTTATCACCCACCCGGACAAGGTCTATAGCCGTACCCAGTTACTCGACCGGGTATGGGGACGAAACACCTATATCGAGGAACGCACGGTCGACGTACACATTCGCCGCCTGAGGAAAATATTGGCTGAATTTGGGCGCGATGCTATGATCCAAACCGTTCGCGGTTTTGGCTACCGCTTCTCGACACAACCTCACTGATGATCCACGCTTGGCGCTCTGAAAGCGCGATTCTCCTGGGTGGTTTGGTGACCGCCCTGTGTATCGGCTGGCTCGAGGGACGAATCACGCTCTTTGCGGTGATTTTCCTGCTGGTTTATCTTGCCCGCCATCTCTACTATGCCGTTCATCTTCTGACCTGGTTGCGCAACCAGAGCAATGAACTCCCAGACGGCAATGGCATCTGGTCTGAGATTTTCCACCACCACCGGTTGTTGAAACGCCGCCACCGGAGACGAAAACGCCGCCTCGCCAAGATACTGAAACGCTTTCAACAGGCGACGTCGGCCCTACCTGATGCCACTGTAGTCTTAACCAGGGAGTTCACCATTGAATGGTTCAACAAAGCGGCAGCCCGCCTGTTAGGCCTGGACAAGAAAGATACCGGGTTGAGAATCGACAATCTGATCCGGCTGCCGAAATTCGTGGAATACCTGGAGAAGAGCCAGTTCGACCGTCCCCTCTCTCTGAGAGCACCCAAGAATGAACGGATACAACTCGAAATCCGTATCGTCTCCTATGCTTCCGATCGATATTTGCTGGTGGCAAGAGATGTCACCCAGATCCACCTGTTGGAACGTCAACGCCGCGACTTCGTCGCCCATGTCTCACACGAACTGAGAACGCCTTTGACCGTTCTCAAAGGGTATCTGGAAACCCTGACCGACAGCACCGACGTCGTGGCACCTTCCTATCGCCCCATGTTGATGCGCATGGACGAGCAGATCCTGCGCCTGCAATATCTGGTCGACGACCTGCTCTATCTGAGCCGCCTTGAAACCACCCAGGAACATCCAGGCCGACACCGTCCTGTGGACATCTCTGTCCTAGTGCAGGAAATTTGCAAAGAGGCCGTCCATGTCCAGGAGCGCCACGCCCCATTCGACCTGAAGATCGACTCAAACGCCAAACTGTTGGGAAACGAACAGGAGCTACGCAGCGCCATCACGAATCTC
>JALVSV010000242.1:3768-5236 GCA_027024125.1 Methylothermaceae bacterium
TCACAAATCTCATCATCAATGCGATCAAATACACTCCGGAAACGGGCAAGATCAGTATCCGCTGGCACGCGGACCAATCGGGAGGTTATCTGGAAGTCCGTGATACCGGCAGAGGGATCCCCGCAGAACATCTTTATCGGGTGACAGAGCGGTTCTACCGGGTTCCCGGATCAGACAGTGCCAACCCGACCGGAACCGGGCTTGGGCTGGCCATCGTCAAACACGTGCTCAACAGACACGGGGGATGTTTGGAAATCCAAAGCAAAGTGGGCCGGGGCAGTACCTTCCGCTGCCACTTCCCTCCAGAACGCATCGTGTCGTGAGAATCGTCGATGGCCTGTTGCTTTGCCTCTCATTATCGCTGGGGCTCAGCCAGGCACAAGAGGCAAGTTTGCGGCTGTTCAGTGACCGGCTGCTGGCCGGCACCGCCGCAGCGTGGAAAACGCAGCTCACCCCCCGGATTGTCCCCACAACGACCAATACTCTGACGGCGATTCAAGCGTTGCTTCATGATCAGGCAGACGCGATTGCCATTGTCAGGCCCTTACTGCCTGAGGAAGTCCGACAGTACCAGTCTATCCATGGCCATCCTCCAATATCTGTCCCTATCGGCCTGGATGCCTTGGGGATATTTGCTCGCCGTGACTCTCAACTGCGCACGCTCACCCTGTCTCAAATACCATCTCTTTTCGCCAATTCGGATTCCTGTGGGTCTTCCTTCAGGCACCGACCGACACCCCAGGTAGCAGCGCTGTATGGCCTGACATCTGCCAATGGCGGTCACCACTTGTTTTCCCGGTTGGCGTTGTGCGGTGCCACGTTAAACCCAAAAGTGACCCTGCTGGCAGAGGATATCGATGTCATCGAAGCAGTGGCCCGCCAACCCGGAACTATTGGATATGCCAGCACCAGCCTAAGCCCAAAATCCGGTTCCAAACTGCTTGCCATTCAAGTCAGGCCTGCTGGAAGACCAATACTTCCCACGGCTGCCAACCTCATCCATGGCCGCTATCCCCTGACCCATTATCTGCATCTGTATTTTCACCGTGATACCCAAGGCATGATGGATTTCGTGCGGTCGGTATTGTCCGCCAATGGCCAATCGCTGCTTGGCCAGCAAGGATTCGTCCCCCTTGGGTCTGTGATGGTCGAGCGCATCCTGAAAGATCTGCAACGTGAGACCGATTAACCGGAATCAGTCCCGGAGTCAGGATGGATGACGCAGCGGTCGCGTCCAGAGTGTTTGGCCTGGTAAAGCGCCTGATCGGCACGTTCGAACACTGATCTTGGCGTGTCTTTATCATGGATGCAGCTGATACCGCATGAAATCGTGATGGGGACGGGTTTGCCGCGGCTGTTGAAGCCACACCCTTTGACTGCCTTGCGCAGTTTTTCCGCCAACTTGAGCGCCCCTTCCCTGTCGGTTCCCGGCAGCAACATGAGGAACTCCTCACCGCCGTAGCGGCCA
>JALVSV010000243.1 GCA_027024125.1 Methylothermaceae bacterium
TATTTTGATCAGCTTTCCAAACATCTGAAAGCAAGTCAGGCGGAAATCGAAGTGGTAGCCATGAACCTGGGGGATCAGATCGAAGGGGAATGGGTGCCTTTCTATGGCATCAGCTACGATCCCAAAGATGATGTGATCGAATATCTGCTCGAGGGCCTCGATCATCTGGTGCCCCATCCACAGCAGGTCTTGGTCGATGAGGAAGCTGAGGGGTTGAAAAGCATTGAGGTCGTGGACAGGGATGGGGTGCGCCATATCGCCAAACTCAAGGAGGTCCTGAAGCTGCCCCCTCCTGAAGAGTAATCACGTCCGGACATCCTTCTTCCTCTGGTCCGGCCCCATCCAGCTCTCTGGATGGGGCCGTTGCGTTTGCGCTGAGGTTGTCCTACCCTTTGCGTTTTGGCTGGCAGTATCCACATTGGCCAGTCTCTAGGGAGGATAGAAAATCATGGTTTCAGATATTGAAATTGCCCAGCGGGCAAAGATGCGCCCTGTCGTCGAACTGGCCAGGGAAAAGTTCGGGATCGACCCGAAATACCTGGATCCTTACGGCCACTACAAGGCCAAGCTTTCTTTCGACTATATCGACAGTCTGGCAGGCCAACCGTCCGGGAAGCTGGTCCTGGTCACGGCCATCAGTCCCACGCCTGCAGGGGAAGGCAAGACCACCACCACGGTGGGATTGGGTGATGCCCTCAACAGGATAGGCAAGAAAGCCTTGATATGCCTGCGGGAACCTTCGTTGGGGCCTTGTTTTGGCATCAAGGGGGGGGCTGCCGGAGGCGGGCGTTCCCAAGTGGTCCCCATGGAAGACATCAATCTTCATTTCACCGGTGACTTCCATGCCATCGGAGTGGCTCACAATCTACTTTCGGCCATGGTGGACAACCATATCCATCACGGCAATGCGCTCGATCTCGATGTCAGACAGATGGCCTGGAAGCGTGTCGTGGACATGAATGACAGGAATCTTCGCCACATCATCGAAGGACTCGGTGGAAAGGTGCACGGGGTTCCGCGCGAAGATGGTTTCGACATCGTGGTCGCTTCGGAAGTGATGGCCATCTTGTGTTTGTCCGATTCCATCGGGGAGCTCAAACAACGTCTGGGTAAGATTCTGGTTGGGTACACCCGAACGGGAGATGCTGTGTTCGCCCAACAGCTCAAGGCCCACGGGGCAATGGCTGCCTTGCTCAAGGATGCGATTCGGCCAAATCTTGTACAAACCCTGGAAAACAACCTGGCACTGATTCATGGTGGCCCTTTTGCCAACATCGCCCATGGCTGTAACTCCGCGATTGCGACCAAAACGGCATTGAAGATGGCCGATTATGTGGTTACGGAAGCTGGGTTCGGTGCTGATCTGGGGGCGGAAAAGTTCATTGACATCAAATGCAGAAAGACCGGCCTCCAACCCGATGTGGTCGTCCTGGTGGCAACGATCAGGGCTCTTAAAATGCATGGTGGAATTGCAAAAGATGGGTTGCAGCAGGAAAACCTGACCGCACTCGAACAGGGATTTGTGAACCTGGAACGACATCTGAAGAACATCCGCGAACATTTCAATTTGCCATGTGTGGTCGCAATCAACCACTTCATGAGCGATACCGAGGCGGAATTAGAGGTGCTGATAAAGAAGGTAAGTGATCTTGGGGCCACCGCCATTGTCTGTCGGCATTGGGCCGAGGGTGGTAGTGGCGCAGAAGCGCTGGCGAAAGAGATCGTCAAGGTGGGTGAGCAACCGTCAAAGATGTGTTTCCTCTATGAGGACGATCAACCGTTATGGGAAAAGATTGAAGCGATAGCCGTCAAAATCTACGGAGCCGGAAGAGTTGAGGCAGATGCCAAAGTCATGGCCCAAATTGAGCTGTTGGATAAAAAGTATCGACATTATCCTGTGTGCATTGCCAAAACGCAGTATTCCTTTGCCAGCGATCCGACATTGCTTGGCGCGCCTAGCGGGCATACTTTGGTGATCAGAGAAGTGCGCCCCGCCCACGGTGCAGAGTTTCTAGTGGTCATTTGTGGAAATATCATGACGATGCCCGGTTTGCCCAAAAGTCCGGCAGCTGAACGGATAGACATTGATGAAAAAGGAAATATTCATGGTTTGTTTTGATAACTGGGTGAAATGCCTCAATCCCTGATGGCATATGCCGCATAACCTCTTGACAACCCCTGAAGCGGTGCTAGACTGGCGATTACCGAAAGGAAGGAGGTCATCTGGTGGGTAAAAGATCTGCCAGGTGGAAAGGTTTAAGGACTGAGCGATTTCAACAATAATTGAGTGAACTTAAGGAGGTAACTCAATGGCTGCAACGACTGGAACTGCAAGTGCTGCTGCTGAAGCCCCATTGGTAGACAAGAAGTGGCTGGCGGTAGCGATTGGTATATACAGCGTATTTTACGCATGGGTCCGGTGGTATGAAGGTGTTTATGGCTGGTCAGCTGGTCTGGACGCTTTTGCCCCGGAGTTTGAGACTTACTGGATGAACTTTCTGTACATTGAGATTGTGCTGGAAGTGACGACGGCCTCTATTTTGTGGGGTTATTTGTGGAAGACTCGTGATCGTAATCTGCAAGCGATTGCGGGGACGCGTGAAGAGCTGCGTCGTAATTTCACCCATTTGGTATGGCTGGTGGCCTATGCCTATGCCATTTACTGGGGTGCGAGCTACTTCACTGAGCAGGATGGCACGTGGCATCAGACGATTGTGCGTGACACTGACTTTACGCCGAGCCATATTATCGAGTTCTATTTGAGCTATCCGATTTACATTATCACTGGTTTTGCGGCGTTTATTTATGCGCACACCCGTCTGCCCTACTTTGATTATCAGAAGAAGGGTATTTCGCTGCCCTATCTGGTAGTGGTAGTTGGTCCGTTCATGATTCTGCCGAATGTGGGATTGAATGAATGGGGCCACACATTCTGGTTCATGGAAGAGCTGTTTGTGGCGCCGCTGCACTATGGGTTTGTGTTCTTTGGATGGATGGCGCTGGGTATCCTGGGCACATTGCTGCAGGTGTTTGCCAGCTTTGCCAACCTGATTGGCCGCGAGCTGTGCGGTGAAGAAGTGTACAGTGGTGGAGACGCTGCTCAGTGGCCTGAATAAGGTTGCTTGAGGGGCGAACTGCCTTGATTGAGGGAGGCCGCCGGGGCACCGGCGGTCCCCCTGCCAGGGAGGCGAAGAGAAGCCGATGGAAACGTTGGTGGAAAAGCAACAACAAGAGACTTTGGAGGTAAATAATGAGCACTACGTCGACTGCGGTTCGGTCACATGCCGAAGCCGTTGAAGTGTCCAGAATGATTGATTATTTTGGACTGTTTATTTTGTTTTTCACCCTGATTGGTGGTTACCACGTGCATGGTATGCTGACCATGGGCGACTGGGACTTCTGGAGTGACTGGAAGGACCGTCGTTTGTGGGTGACGGTATATCCGATTGTGCAGGTGACATTTCCTGCTGCGGTACAGGCTGTGGTGTGGGAGCGTTTGCGGATTCCCTGGGGTGCGACAGCCTGCGTGCTGGCGATTCTGTTGGGAGAGTGGATCAACCGCTACTTCAATTTCTGGGGATGGACCTATTTCCCGATCAACTTTGTATTCCCGACTGCGGCGGTACACATGGCGATCTGGCTTGATGTTGTCCTGATGCTGTCTGGCAGTTTCCTGTTCACGGCGGTGGTAGGTGCCTTGGGCTGGGGCTTGCTGATGTATCCTGGTAACTGGCCGATCATTGCGCCGCTGCACGTTCCTGTGGAATACAATGGGATGCTGATGTCTGTGGCTGACATTCAGGGCTACCACTATGTACGCACAGGTACGCCTGAGTACATTCGTATGGTAGAGAAAGGTACGCTTCGTACCTTTGGTAAGGACGTAGCGCCTGTGTCGGCATTTTTCTCTGGCTTCATGTCCATACTGATTTATTTCATATGGCACTTTGTGGGCCGTTGGTTCGGTACTGTGAAGTTTGTGAAGCGGACCTAATTGAAGCACAGAGCAAAGCGAACACAGACAGACAAATTGAGGAGGAAATAAATGAAAACAATGAGAGACAGGATCGCGCGCTGGTCTTTGGTCGGCGTACTGATGACCCTGGCGGCGGCGGTGATGTACACCCCTGCGGCCTCGGCCCATGGAGAGAAGTCGCAGGCAGCCTTCCTGCGTATGCGTACCATTCACTGGTTTGACCTGAACTGGTCGACTGACCATCTCAAGGTGAACGAAGAGATGGAAGTGACGGGTAAGTTTCACGTATTTGAAGGCTGGCCTGAGTCGGTGGATCCACCGCACGTATCGTTCCTGAACATTGGGATACCGGGACCGGTATTCATTCGTAAGGAGAGCTACATTGGTGGTACTTTTGTGCCGCGTTCGGTACGTTTGGAGATTGGCAACACCTACACCTTCAAGGTTGTGCTGAAGGCACGCCGTGGTGGTGAATGGCACATGCACACCATGCTGAACGTAGAAGGTGGTGGACCGATCATTGGACCTGGTAAGTGGGTGACGATTGACGGGAAGCTGAGTGAATTCCGCAACCCGATCACGACCCTGACTGGCCAGACCATTGAGCTGGAGACCTACAACGAAGGCAACATCTGGTTCTGGCATGTTCTGTGGTATGCCATTGGTGTGGCCTGGATGGTCTACTTCTGCCGTCAGCCGGTATTCCTGCCCCGTCTGCTCATGACCAATGCGGGTCGTGGAGACGAGCTGGTGACGCCGACCGACAAGAAGGTTGGACTGTTGTTTGGAGCTGGCACCATATTGCTGGTGATCTTTGGCTTCAGCAGTGCGCAGAGCAAATACCCGGTGACCATTCCGCTGCAGGCAGGTACGCTGCGTGGAATCAAGCCGATTGAATTGCCTGCACCGACTGTGGACGTGAAAGTGGACGAAGCCACCTATCGTGTACCTGGCCGTGCCATGAAGATGGTACTGACGGTGACCAACAATGGCGATCGTCCGGTCCAGTTGTGCGAATTCAACACTGCAGCGGTTCGTTTCATGAATCCTGAAGTGTGTGAAGACGACACTGGATATCCGGAAGACCTGTTGGCGGATGAAGGTCTGACCGTGGTTCCGAACGATCCGATTGCTCCTGGATCGACGGTGACCCTGGAAGTGACCGCATCGGATGCTGCATGGGAAGTGTATCGTCTGGCGGACATCATCTACGACCCAGACAGCCGTATGGGTGGTATGCTGTTC
>JALVSV010000244.1 GCA_027024125.1 Methylothermaceae bacterium
GTCACAACGAGTGTCCGACAAACCGTCAGTGAATGGGAAATCTATGGAGATGGCGAAAAAGCTACCGCGAAGCGGTTTAGTTCAACGATGAGTAGACGTCCTAAATGACGCATTACTTTACGTCACTTCTGACGTCTAATCCGGATTTCTGAGATCTATGTCACTGTTTCTTCTGTCTAATCCTGCTAGAAATACTTCACTAATTGTAGCGTCTTTTCCTTCATCTGGCTTATACCTCATTCACACATGTCCCACAAGCCGAAATTACTCGAGCAGGTACGGATGAAAATCCGGCAAAAGCACTACAGCATCCGCACTGAACAGGCCTATGTCGACTGGATCCGGCGCTTCATTCTCTTCCACGGTAAAAGGCATCCCCTGGAGATGGGGGAACCCGAAGTCGAGGCGTTCTTGACTCATCTTGCGGTGAACCGCAATGTTGCGGCCTCAACCCAAAACCAGGCATTCAGTGCCCTGCTTTTTCTTTACCGGGAGGTTCTGCAACAGGAGCTTGCTGTCGTCAACGCCAAGCGGGCGAAAAAACCGTCTCGTTTACCCGTCGTTCTCACTCAGGATGAAGTTCAGAATCTCTTCGCCCATCTTCAGGGTGTTCATCATTTGATGGCGAGTTTGCTTTATGGTGCCGGTCTGCGGCTGATGGAATGCGTGCGCCTGAGGGTCAAGGATGTGGACTTTGACTATGGGCAAATTTTGGTACGTGATGGTAAAGGTCAGAAAGACCGGGTGACGATGTTGCCTCAATCGGTGGTTGGGCTATTGCGTCATCATCTGGATAAAGTCCGGCTGATTCATGAGCAGGATCTCAAGGATGGCTTTGGTGAGGTCTACCTCCCTTACGCTTTGTCGAGGAAATACCCTCGCGCCGGATTCGAATGGGGATGGCAGTATGTTTTTCCATCCCAGAAGCGCTCCGTGGATCCACGATCAGGTCAGGAAAGACGCCATCATCTCAACGAACAGACATTGCAGCGGGCGATCAAAAAGGCCATTCGCGCCGCTGGGATCCATAAACCGGCCAGCACCCATACCCTGCGCCATTCCTTCGCCACCCACCTGCTGGAATCAGGATATGACATCAGGACGGTGCAGGAATTACTAGGGCACAAGGACGTCAGCACCACGATGATCTACACCCATGTGCTCAACCGGGGTGGGCATGGCGTTGTCAGCCCGTTGGACAAATAGTTGACTGTTTACCCCTCATCGGGAAGAAATGATCGACCTTTCACTATCAAGGCCAGCACCTGGTCTGGCAACAGATACCTGGGGTTTCTGCCTGCTGCCAGACATTGACGGATATGGGTTCCGGAAATCTCCAGCCGGGTGACCCGCAGGAAAAAGACTCGTCCGGCTGGGCGGTTTTGCAACATCGTTGATTCATCGGCTGTTCGACTCTCCACGTGTGGTTTCAGGGAGGGCTGCCATTGCGGGCGGTAACCCGGACGGTCCATCACCACCAAATGGGCCAGATCGAATAAGTCTTCCCAGCGATGCCAGGTTGGCAACGCCAGGAAGGCATCCAGGCCGACGATCAGACACATTGGGCGATCCCCAATCTCTTGCCGCAATGACGTGAGCGTATCCACCATGTAGGAAGG
>JALVSV010000245.1 GCA_027024125.1 Methylothermaceae bacterium
ATGACGGAGTCCTGCAAGCAAAAATGTGATCCGTTTGGAAAAAATCCAGATAGTGCTATGATGATAATCATGAAGCGGCTCCTATCTTCCCTGCTGATCCTGATGACCCTGTGGATGTCCACCTGGCTGGTGACTGACATCCATATGGCCTATGCTGCCGATGAACACAATCCACATCCGGTTTTCTCCATGCAACCGGATGATTCAGCCACTCAGGCTTCCGATCAAGCCACCCAGGGTGATGAGGGGAGCGGCTGTCATTTCTGCAGCTACGATCATGGTGGTCATATAGGCGCCATGGCATTCCCAGGATGCCACATAACAACACTATTTCCACCTGCTACAGGCTACCTTCCCCTTTATTCTTTCACTAGTTCCCCGCTTACCCACTCTCCTTTTCTTCGTCCTCCCATCGTTTAAAGCAAGGATTCCCGTAGAGGATTGAAACGATCTCCCTGCCTGCAACAGGGAGTCGGGTTGGTCCTGGTTCCATTGCCAACGATTTGAGGAGAACGCCTATGAATTCCTCCATGTGGGGAAGTTCCAGCCGCTCGTTTGAGCGCCTGTATTTGAGCAATATACATTTATTACTTGCCTTGGTTGTGTTGACGCTCTGGGCCCGACAGAGCTGGGGTGCTGGCTACCCGATCCCTGAACCGCCACCAGTGATCGAACAGACCACTGCACTCCAGGTGCCCGCCACATTGTCACTTTGGGATGCCTTGTCCCTGAGTCTGCGTCATAACCCTCAGCTCAATGCCAGCAAATGGGCAATTCGCGGTTTTGACGCCCGGGTCACCCGGGCAGGTTTGCTACCCAATCCCCGGCTACGAATCGCCTTGGAGGATTTCGGGGGATCCGGTGATCATCGTGGTTACAACGTCGCCGAGACAACCCTGATGCTGAGCCAGCTGATCGAACTGGGAGGCAAACGACTGAAACGGTACCGCCTGGCCGGCACGGAACGCGATCTGGCAGTTTGGGACTACGAGGCCGAACGGCTACAAGTGGCCATGACCACCATACAGGCTTTCATCGGAGTGTTGGCCGACCAACAACGGGTAGAACTGTCCCATCAGATACTTGCTCTGGCGGAGAAACTGCATGAAACCGTCAGCGCCCGCGTCAAGGCAGGAGAAGTTTCACGCCTGGAACGGTACAAATCACGGGTTGAGCTGGCACGGGCACGCCTTCAGGCCACCCGGGCCGAACAATTGCTGGTCACGTCCCGCCAACGCCTGGCCGCGACCTGGGGCGCCTTCGAACCCCGGTTCGAACAGGTCACCGGCAATCTCCTCGAGATCCAATCTCCGCCTGACCTGCCAGTGTTGGTTACCCGCCTGGAAAGCAACCCAGATGTAGCCCGCTGGGCTACAGAAATGGCGCGCAGGCAACGCCTCCTGGATGTGGCCAAAGCAGCAACGATACCAGATCTCACCATTCGCGCCGGCATTCGCCAATATGCCGAAAATGGAGATGTCGCCGCAGTGGCTGTGTTCCAGTTACCGCTGTTTATTTTCGACAATCAGAAGACCCGTGTCGATGAGGCAACAGCTGGAATCAACCAGGCACAATATCTGCGCCGGGCAAATCTGGTTGAAGCCAGGCGGCAGTTGG
>JALVSV010000246.1 GCA_027024125.1 Methylothermaceae bacterium
GGCAACCTGTAACCGTCAATAGCAGCATTCAACGGATAACCGAAGCAGGATACCCCGCATCCGTTACCGCCTTGGCCAAAGTTTCAGCTCCGACTGTGGCAGGATCGAACGAAACCACTGCCTTTTTCTGCTCCATATCCACTTCCACACTTTTGACGCCTTTGACCTGTTTCAGCGCGTTCTCGATCGTGTACTTGCACATGCCACAACTCATATTCTTCACTTCCAGCGTCACTTGTTGCAGTCTTTGTTGCGCCTCCACTTCCCCGGCCACGGCATAGAGTTGCCAATGTCCGCTCACCAACAAGAAAACAAGGATCAATCGTTTCAACATTTCTCACACCATTGATTTATTGCTTTATTCCAGAAAAAAAGGAGCGTACCAGGGGAACGTTATCAATCCCAGCGTCAATAAAGCCACTATCCAGAAAGCCAGACGCTGGCGCCTGCGCACATGCGGAAGAGCGCAGAAGTCCCCGTCTTCACAGGGTGTCAGATACAGACGCCAGAATCCCCATCCCAGCAGCCCCACAGTCAATAGAATGAAGAATGGCCGCACTGGAGCAAATCCCACCAGTGTACTCATCCAGCCACCACCCAGCCCCAGGAGCACCAGCACGAAAGGCCCAACACAGCAGAGTGAAGCCCCGATCGCAGCCAACGCCGCTCCCACATTCAACCATCGTGGGCTAAGAGATTGAGCCTGTTTCTCCACCTGATTCGCTTGGGTCTTGATCTCGGTCGTCATCTCAGGTCGCCTCTTTGGTACCAACTCGCTTAAATTTAAGCTACGTAGCAAGGTACGGTGTCAAGTGGATTCGGCCAAAAGTTTTTCCAGCAACCTGCAACCCGCCTCTGAATCCACATTGCACAAACCGATTCCCTGCTCCAGAATCTTCCGCATTCTTTCCAGATCATCCATCCTGGCCACGATCTCCTGTATCTTTTTCTCCAGCAGTGCTTTGACCTCATGACAGGAACCTCGCTCCATGGATAGAAGACCTGAGATCTCCTCAAGAGAGAACCCCATCTTTTGGGCTTTCTTGATGAAACGCAGCCTTATGACCGTTGTGTCGTCATAACGGCGGAATCCATACATGGGTTTTGGAGGGATGGCCAGCAAGCCCCGGCGCTGATAGTAGCGGATAGTCTCGACATGGACTCCCGCCCTTTTTGCCACCTGGCCAATGGTCAGGCCGGCCATTCCCCTCCCCAACCTTTGGGTCGCAAGGGGGCAATTGCTCCGGTCTCCCGGTAACGGCGATAATCAGCAAGGACGCCCGCATGATCAAAGGCCAGGGGCTGGGGGGGACGGTATGGATCACAGATCAACACGCTCCTTGCATCATCCGCAGCCATCGGCCTTCCGAAGGCCTCTCCCACGTAGACCACGGTGACCGTATGGCCTCGGGGATCACGCCTTGGATCGGAATAGACGCCCAACAGGGTTTTTAGCCGTACATGCAGACTGGTTTCCTCCTCCATCTCCCGAATTGCTGCATGTTCTACCGTCTCGCCGATATCGACGAAACCGCCTGGGATTGCCCAACCGGCAGGAGGATTCATTCTTTCTATCAAGACAATGGGCCGTTGCTCCTGATCGGCCAGCTCGATGATGACATCAGCGGCCAATAGGGGCGTATGTGGTCTAGCCATAGGCGCTTACCTCCCGCAACCATTCATTTCACCTCATCACCAGCATGACGGGGTCGGGGACTCGAATCTCATTGACCGGATTGGAGGGATGCAGGTGCCGCTTCGATCAAACGGAATGAAGTATTTCGAAGTTTCTTCAACAATACCATGTCGACGATTTCCGCTCCCGCCTGTTGCAGCACTTCACAGAAGTCCTCAAGGTAGGTCACTTGACCGAAATGAATGGTGGTCACCCTGTGCAGCATCGGTTTGATCTTTTCCGCCAGAGGAGAACGTTGATCGTGAAAGGTCTGGGTGAAATAAATCCGGCCATTGGGTTTGAGTTGAGTCAAGACATGCTGTAGGGCTGCCACCGGATCGGGCAATAACATGAAACTTCCACTGAAATAGATGGCATCATAAGGCCCCCCATGATGATCATAGACCGACTCAAGCCGCACCGAGACGTGATCAGCCAACCCTGCGTTGAGCAGGGCCCGGCGGCAACGTTTCAGATAATCCGGATCGATGTCCAGCCCCAGGATCCTGAGATTCTTGTCACGTATGAGATCGGCATTGGCAATGACAGCACCTCCCGTACCAATTCCCACATCCAACACCTCGGCACCGTCGGGCAGTCTTTCCAGAACGGCCCGATACCAGTTGATGGTCAATTTGGCGAATGTATGGTCATAGATGAGACCGCGCAAATGGCTGATAAACGGTCTGCGGGACAGGCTTATCTCAGCTTGGCTCGTGTCTGTATTGGCATTCATAGCTCCTCCCTTTATAATTTTTATTTACACGGCTAAGCCGAAGTATACTTGCTATTGGCTTTGAGTCACAGAAGCTCCTTTTTCAATTCAATCCTGGAACAGCATCTTGAAGATCGGTTCGAAGTTTTCATCGGCTTCGGCCAGGATCTCTGGCAGCAAATGCGGCTCAAGGCGCAACGACTGCAGCCACCCCACCAGACCGGGGAGAACCTCTTCCAGTTGCTCCGATGACCTTACCTCCCAGAGGCTGAGGCGGCTTGCGACAGTGACCAGTGCTGTTTCGAGAGAGAATTCCTCTGTCTCTTCCGGATGTTGGTGGCACTGAAGCGTCGTGACGATCAGCCGAGGCAGATGCCAACGTCTGGCCAGCTCAGCCGCCAATTGATAATGATCGAACCCATAGGTCAACCGCTCGGCTTCGACTTCGTCCATTGCCTCCTGCTCCGAGAGCAGAATGGCAGCACGGGCCAATTCAGGAATCTTGGCATAGACAACCAGGCGTCCTATTTCATGTAACAGACCACAAACGAAAACAGGCTCCACCTGGGTTCCGTTGGCCAAATGTTTCTCCATCACCTTGCCCAATAGAGCGGCGCGTACACTAAGGCGCCAGAACTCTCTCATCGTCATCAATTTATTGGGCAGGTGACCAAAACGTTCCACAACCACAGTCGCCAATACCAGGTCCCTCAACTCTTTGACCCCTACGATGGTGATGGCTCGTGAAATAGAGGAAATCTGCCCGGGAAAACCATAAAAAGCGCTGTTGACTATCCGCAACAACCGGGCCGACAGGCCCGGATCGTGCTTGATCACTTCTTCCGCGTCCCTGGCTGTCTTGGCTGGATTGTCCATGATCTCGCTGAGCTTGAGATAGATTTCCGGCGGAGAAGCCAGTTGTACGTCCCCTGCCAACAACGTATCAATGCTAAGCTGGGAACCATGGGAGATTTGCGCGAATAATTTAGTCATACCCTGATTCTTCAGGTTTGAAATTTGTATGGAAAAGCGAGTTGCATGTAGCTTACAGTCTAAAAATAGGCTATAAAGAAGAGAAAAGATAACCACATCACAAAAATCTCACCTCAACCTTGAATGAATGGCTCGACACAGTTCATGCCACCTCCAACGCAAGCATTTGACAAAACCATTCTCGTTGCTGAACCCAATCATCGCCACTGCCAGCAGATTGAAACCATACTCAACGAAAGTGGCTTTCTAAAGGTCTATAGCGCTGAAGATGGTGAAGGTCTGCGCTCCCATCTGAAAAAATTTCACAACGACCCCTCCAATCTGGGTCTGATCATATTCAGCTATCCTTTACCGGACTGCCAGATAGTGGAACTGTGCCAGGCTTTTGCAGGCGAACACAGTGAATTCGAAATCCCTGTCATCATCCTTCTGGAATCCCCCGGCAAAGAGGATCCCCAACTGCAGAAGTTGGAGCAACTCAAAAGTCGCGGGGTGACATTGGTGGAAAAGCCGATTCGTGCCCAGGAATTCATTCCCCTGGTCCAGTTGGCTTTGGCATTCAAACACGAACGCGATCGAACGCGTGCGCAAAATGAAACCATGCTGACGGAACTGGCAGAGCACAAGATTCTTGCTGCGCGATTGAAGTACCTGGTCCTCCACGATGAATTGACCGGCGTCAGCAACCGCCGCAGCCTCGAGCAGACCCTCCAACTCGCCATCCACCATTGCCAGTCCTACAAACAGGAAAGCGCATTATTCTATCTGGACATCGATCGTTTCGATGTCATCAACGACATCGAGGGGCACGATACCGGCGATCGCCTGTTGGTGGAACTGGTCAATCTGTTGCGCCAGAACCTGCCCACGACCAGCACCCTTGCCCGTATCGGGGCAGATGAATTCTGCATCTACCTCCCCAACACCCAACGCGACAAAGCAGTGGAAATCGCAGAAGCCCTGCGCAAGGCCGTGGACGATTTCTGGTTCATGACGCCAAACGACAGCTACCACATCTCCGTCAGCATCGGAATTGCGCTACTGACACCTGCACGGATTATCGATCATCCCAATGAATTGATCGCCCAAGCCCACCAGGCCTGCTACATCGCCAAGACCCACGGCCGTAATCTGGTGAATATCTATGACGCCAAGGATATGGCCACCACCCATTTCAATGATGTACGATGGGTTCCCCTGTTACGGGAAGGACTGAAGAACGACCGTTTCTTTCTGGTATTCCAACCCATCGTTCGCCTCGTAGATGGTTATATCAGTCACTATGAGGTATTGTTGAGGCTGAAGGACGAACAGGGCAGAATGTTCACACCTGATATCTTCATTCCGGCAGCAGAGCGCATGGGTTTGATTCACAATCTGGATATGTGGGTCATCGAACATGCCATCGATTTCCTCGCCAGCCTTCCTGAGACCCAATCCCATATCTCTCTGGCGATCAATTTGTCAGGACACGCTTTCCAGAATCATCAATTGCTGCCCTTCCTCGAGAAGAAACTGCAAACTACCTGGCTGTCACCCAAACGCTTGGTTTTCGAAATCACCGAAACGGCCGCTATCGCCAATTTCGAGTTTACGCGCATCATGATCGCCAAGCTTCATTCGTTGGGGTGCTGCCTGGCACTCGATGACTTCGGTACGGGTTTCAATTCGTTTGAATATATCAAGAACTTTCCGGTCGATTACCTTAAAATCGATGGCCAGTTCGTACAAAACCTGGCCAATGATGAAACCGACCAAGTGCTGGTCAATGCCATGGTTAAAATTGCCCATAAATTGGGAAAACAGGTAATTGCTGAATATGTGGAAAAC
>JALVSV010000247.1 GCA_027024125.1 Methylothermaceae bacterium
GGCGAGTGGGGACCATCAGCGGGCGTTTCTACGCCATGGACCGGGACAAGCGCTGGGACCGGGTCCAAAAGGCCTGGGACGCACTCGTCCTGGGCAAGGGAGAGAAGGCAAGGGATTGCCTGGTGGCCATCGACCAAGCCTACGAGCGGGGGGAAACCGATGAGTTCGTACTCCCGACGGTTTGCGACCAGTCGCCTCGCATCCAGGACGGGGACGCAGTGTTCTTTTTCAACTTTCGGGCGGACCGTGCCCGGGAGCTGAGCGAGGCGTTCCTCTTCGAGGATTTCGCGGGCTTCGACCGGGGGGGCCGGCCTCAGGTGCATTTTTTGACGATGACCCAGTATCGGAGCGATTTCGAGTGCCCGGTCTGCTTTCCTCCCATCGAACCGGTGAACATCCTCCCCGAAGTCCTCTCCAAGGCTGGGATGCGCCAGCTCCACATCGCCGAGACGGAGAAATACGCCCACGTCACCTTCTTCTTCAACGGGGGGAGGGAGAAGCCTTTTCCCGGCGAGGATCGCATCCTGGTTCCCAGCCCCAAGGTCCCCACCTATGACCTCAAACCGGAGATGTCGGCCCCCGAGGTGACCGACAAGCTGCTCCAGGCCCTGGAGGAGGTCCCCTATGACTTTGTCGTGCTCAACTTCGCGAACGGAGACATGGTGGGACACACTGGGGTCTTTGAGGCGGCAGTGCGCGCAGTCCAGACTCTGGATGCTTGCCTCGCCCGGATCGTTCCCTTTTTCTGCGACCGGGGGGGGCTGGTCTGCTTGACCGCGGATCACGGCAACTGCGAGGAGATGCGTGACGCCTCGGGAGCCCCGATGACGGCGCACACGACCAACCCGGTCCCCTTCCTCCTTTATGGGGAGCCTATCAAGGGCCTAAGGGGACTCCGCTCCGGTGGCGCCCTTCCGGATATCGCCCCCACTCTTCTTCCCTTTCTGGGGCTTCCGATCCCCGATGAAATGACAGGAAGGGACCTGGTGGAGCGTTAGCAGGGGAAACTTCCTTGGTTCCAGGGAAAAAGGGAATGCCCAGAAGGAGGGGATGGCCGTAGAAAGGGGCGATTGCAAAGGAGTTCTCAATGAGTCTTTCCATCCCCTTCGTCCTCAGTCTCCTCTCTCCTACCCAAGGGCCGACTCCCAAGGCCCTGGACCTCTCCAAAGCTCTCGGGCGCATCACTGCCAAGGGGCTTGAGCGCAGCGTCCGGGACCTCGCCTCCTTCGGGACTCGGCATACCTTTTCGTCCACCACCGATCCCAAGCGGGGGATCGGGGCGGCCCGGGACTACATCGAGGGACGTCTCCGCGCGGCCGCCAAACGCTCCGGGGGACGGATGAGCGTGGAGCGAAAAACCTACGAACTTCCAGTCCTGCACAAAGGGAATAAGGTCCGGGTTGTCAACCTGGTCGCCACCATCAAGGGGCAGGTGGAGCCCGAGCGGGCCTTCCTGGTTTCCGGTCACTATGATTCACGCAACAGCGATCGCCGGGACGGCGAGAGGGACGCCCCCGGGGCCAACGACGATGGCTCGGGGACCGCAGCCGTTCTGGAACTTGCGGAACTCCTGGCGCCGGTGCCGCTGCGCGCGACGGTGCGC
>JALVSV010000248.1 GCA_027024125.1 Methylothermaceae bacterium
TTGGCAGATCCCGGAAAGGCTATTTCCAGGGCTTACGACATGGTGCTCAACGGTGTCGAAGTGGGGGGAGGCTCCATTCGTATCCATACCCAGGAAATGCAACAGGCGGTGTTCAGACTGCTGGGTATCGGAGAAGAGGAGGCTCAGGAGAAATTTGGCTTCCTGCTGGATGCCCTGAAGTATGGTTGCCCCCCCCATGGAGGGATCGCATTTGGTCTCGACAGATTGGTGATGCTGATGACAGGCTCCAAAACCATCCGAGACGTGATGGCCTTCCCAAAGACTCAGACCGCTGCCTGCCCGATGGTGGATGCGCCAGCAATCATCAACGAAGAACAATTGCGCGATCTGATGTTGAAACTTCGCAGGCTGCCTCAAAGGGGTAAGGAGAAGGCTGAAAGCGAGGCCAAATAAAACAATTTTCATGATTGTGTGAATAGAGTGAATACGGTAATTCTATGACAGCAGCATTGGCGATTCAGGACTACACCTTATTGGAAGATGCCGATTGTGAAGCAAGGATCAAGGAGGCCAAACACAAGCTGGGAGAACGTCTGGTCATACTGGGCCATCATTATCAGCGGGACGAGGTGTTCCGTCATGCGGATTTGACCGGGGATTCTCTCAAATTGTCGCGGGAGGCGGCTCGTTCCAAAGCACAGTACATCATATTTTGTGGCGTACATTTCATGGCCGAGGTGGCCGACATTCTTTCGCGGCCGGAGCAAATCTCCATTCTTCCCGACCTTGCAGCCGGTTGTTCCATGGCCGACATGGCTGATCTTGCCAAGGTGGAACAGTGCTGGAGAGAGTTGTCTCAAGTCATAGATGTGGAAAATCAGGTCACGCCGGTCACCTACATCAACTCGGCAGCCGACCTCAAGGCCTTCTGTGGACGCCACGGCGGTATCGTGTGCACTTCGAGCAATGCGGCCAAAATCCTGGAATGGTCTTTCAGTCGGCGCGAGAAAGTGTTGTTTTTTCCAGATCAGCATCTGGGACGCAATACCGGCTATGGCATGGGGATTCCCCTGGAAGAGATGGTGGTGTGGCAGGCAGGAAAGCCTCTGGGTGGCTTGAGCGAAGAACAGATTCATCGGGCCAGGATCATCCTCTGGGAGGGTTTTTGTTCGGTCCATCAGATTTTCCGGCCTGAACATATCGACCGTTTTTTGCAGCGATATCCAGAAACCAGGGTTATCTCTCATCCGGAATGCTCTTTCGAGGTGTGCCAGAAGAGCCATTATCTTGGTTCGACCGAGACGATCCTCAAGACGATCAGGGCTGCAGAGCCGGGTACCCGATGGCTGGTGGGGACAGAACTGAACCTTGTCAACCGCCTGCGTCAGGAGATGAAGCCCAAGGGAGTGGATGTGCATTTCATGTCGCCTATGGTCTGCATGTGTTCGACCATGTTCAGGACCGACCCCCAGCATCTTGCCTGGGTGTTGGAAAATCTGACCGAAGGCAGGGTGGTCAACAGGATTCAGGTGCCTCCAAACGAGACTGTCGAGGCTAAATCGGCCTTGGACAGAATGTTGGGCCTGGATTGATTCAGCGGCTTTTTTCTTCTTTCTTAAGGGTGAGAAGATGGGCCATCTTTTCCACCTTGGCTTTCAGATAGGGCAGATTTTCACTGTGATGGCCCACTTCGATGGGAACCCGTTGATCGACAACGATTCCATATCTTTCCAGTTCCCGGATCTTTTTGGGATTGTTGGTAATCAGGCAGACCGAGTGAACTTCCAGGTCCTGCAGAATAAGGGCTGCAATTCGGTAATCACGCTCATCTGCCTGGTGCCCCAGTTTGAGATTGGCGTCAACGGTGTCGAGCCCCTGGTCCTGTAAATTATAGGCCTGCAGTTTCTTGAACAGGCCAATGCCTCGCCCCTCCTGCCGAAGATAGACGAGTATCCCACACTCGGCCTCACCGATCTGACGGAGCGCTCCTTCCAGCTGTTGCCCGCAATCACAACGCTGAGAACCGAAGACGTCACCGGTCAGACACTCGGAATGTAGTCTGACCAAAACGCCTTCATGCCCTCGCACTTCGCCTTTGACCAGTGCCAGATGTTCTTTACCATCGAGGTTGTTTTCATAGTAATGCAGGCTGAATTCCCCATAGCGGGTCGGAATTCTGGCGCAAACCGTATTCTTGATCCTTGCCTGTTTCATATAGGGAAATATACCTTAAATATGACGTGTCATTGATTGGTAACTGGAAATATTATCGATCCTGTCGGCGAACAGCTAAAGCTGTTTTTGAATCTTGCTGGAACGAACAAAAGGTTCAGCCTTGATACAAATGTCCATGGATTCAATACGCCATTTCGCTCTCTACCGGCTCGACCGTTTGTTTTGATCGGCTGTTCGTTCATTCAAACAAAAGAGCACCTTCCCTCGAAGGGGGCAAAACGCTATCAGAGAGCTGAAATGTTTAGACAGCTCTCATGATGGGTTGGCAATTGAGTTCATTGACCGGTTTGATTGCCCGCTTCTGCCAATGGTTCCAGAACCGACAGGATTTCCGGCCACTCATCAATGTCTTTGGTATCCGTTGCCTCGTAGGTTTCCAGCAGATTCATGATCATTGCAGTGGCTGCGATGGGGTCGAGGAAAACCACCTTGATCCAGAAGGTCAGGATGGCTGCGAATACATATTTCCAGACACCCAGACTGATCGGCAATGCTTCGTCCACCCAATCTACCGGGGTGAGCAGGAGCCAGAAGGCAATGAATGACATGCCAAATAAAAATGCGTTGAGTATCAGGCTGATACGGGAAAAATCCTGATATTTCCGACAGAAAGCAATGGCGCTTTTACGCAAGGCAGAAAAATCATTTTCCTTGATCGCAGGAGCGAACAACGCATCGGGGACGAAACCCGCCAGCAGCCATTTTTTCAACGGTGATGGGACAGCCCGGTTTACAGGAAAACGCGATGCACACAGATGGATAAGTTGGTGCAGTTTGAGCCGGTAGCTCCAAGCTGATCCGGGGTCTTGGAAGAGTGTGCTGACCTGTCGTTTGACGCTGTCATTCAATTCCTTGCCAGAAGGAAGGTTTTCTCCCTGTAGTCGTTTGACGATGGCAGACATCTGAACCAGATCAAGGTGAAAGAACAATGCCGGCCTGGCCATGCGGAGGCCATAAATGGCGGCAGCCAGTCCGAATATGGCGCCTATTTGCCCCCAAAAACCAGGATTGTCGGAAAAAGAGGCCAAGCCAAAGAAGCTGCCAGCACCTATAGGGATGGAAAGCAATAGTCCCATCGTGATGGCAGCATAAATGAGAATGCGTCGATTCAGGATTGGCATGGTGCGTTCCAGCATCTGGGTCGCTTTGAGTAGGTTTAGTTCCATTTCCGCACTCCTTTTGGGTTGATTACCGTATCGTGAAAGTTTATAGATTCACCGCAGAGACGCAGAGTGCGCAGAGAGAAGACTCCGTGTTCTCTGCCTTTGTGGTGAGAAATCGATTCCAACAGACCTGTGTCTATCATATTCCGGGGTGTTGGTTGGTCCACCATGAGCGTGACCGTGAAATAGTGTGGGAGGAAGCAGGGCATTGGGTTTTCGGAACGCTGTAAATCCGTCCATGGTAGCCCGGAGATGGCCGTCCAGGCCATGTACGCCCTCAAACCAATACCCTGCTTCCTCGGTGGTTCTTTCATGCTTCGGGGTGAGAACGGTGTCTTCATGATCGTTACTGGGAATTTTCTTCTAATAGGGCTCTGACCTTTTCTGCCCATTCGATTGCTTCCAAATATGCCTGCATGGCATTTGCCAGGTCCAGTTGTGGCAAAGGAAGCCGGTGACAGATACCTTGTTCGAGATTGAGAGAGGATTGTAGAACTTGCCCAATTGGACCTCCACCATACAGAAGCGCCTCGTTGATGTCATCGGTCAGACTCAGATGTTGGAGGATCTGTTGCATTGGGGCATCCATGATGGCGTCCAACAGGGAAAACAAGCCACTGAGATAACACTGCTCATGATCGCTGCGGCCAAGTTGCCTGGCGATAGTTTCACAGGTCTTGGCCCTGACCAGGGCTGTGATCATCAGTTCCTTCGGTTTGTAATCGATGGCATTGAAAGCGATCACAGTGGCCCATTGTTTGATCCGATTCAAACCAAAGAAGACAACGGCCCGTTGAATCGAGTCTACTTTCTTGGGCAGGCCATAAAAGGCGGCGTTAATCAGGCGAAGTATTTTGTAGCTCAGTGTGATGTCGTAACTGATCAACTTCTCCACTTCAACGATGGTGATGTCAGGATCCTGTAATCTGGCGATGAGCTGCAGGATCGCCATTTTGTTGGCAGGTATATGGGTGCCGTGGATCAATCGAGGCCGTTCGAAGAAATGTCCCTGAAAATAATCGAAGCCGGCATCGAATGCGGTATCGTATTGGTCTTGGGATTCCACATGGTGAAACAGAAGTTTGAGTCCCCGGTCATGTAATGGACCGATATGGGGTTGTATCTCTCTGACCGTTTCAATGGAACCCACAGAGCAAATCTGTATGAAGTCCAGCTGGTCGGCCCAATCAGGATCGTAATGCTCGAAATCGATGGCGATCAGATATCCTTTGCCGGCAAGAGCCTTGATGCTGTTGATGGCAGGCTCATTGAGTGCCTGCCAGGAGGCACAGACGATCAGCCTGTCCTGCGGCAGAGAAAGGTCAGAAAGGTTTTCCAACAAGGTTCCGGGAAGACTGATGAAACCAGTTTTTCCCCCTGTCAATTGGGCCAGCCTGGTCTTTTCCCATGTCTGCTGGAGGAGTTGCAGCATGATTTCGTTGCCTCTTTCCTGGGAAGGACTGCAAGGATGCAGTTGGTAGGCGAAGAGCTCCAGTCGCCGGTCATACACGGGGCTTCTGCCGATAAATCCTTGGATCATACTGTGCTCCAGGTCAATTGATGGTTTTGTGGACGCGAACGCAGAATCGATACTGTTCGGGATCTGTGGAAGTCCAGGACCACGTCATCTAAACACGTAAGGGATTGAGTAAAGGGGCAGGTGGTCTGATTCGAAAGCCTCGCCGGCAGGGAGGCCGGCGTGGAGCCTACAGGGGCGAGCCGGACCGAAAGTCCGGTGGACTTTCGCAGCTTGGCGAGCGCCCGGACAGGGATGTTTGGGCAGGGCTTTCTTGCGCAGCAGGACTGCGTAG
>JALVSV010000249.1 GCA_027024125.1 Methylothermaceae bacterium
GTATTTGTTGGCCAATGGTGGCAACACCTGAGCGGCGATGTCCTTATGGACCAACAAGGTCTCCATGGCGTTGCAGACCCCGAATCGCTGGGTCTTGGCGTTGTAGGCGATGGCGATGGCCTTGTCCGGATCGGCCCGGTCGTCGATATAGACGTGGCAGATCCCGTCGAGATGCTTGATCACCGGAATCTTCGACTCGGCGGTGATCCGTTCGATCAGCCCCTTGCCGCCTCTGGGCACGATCACGTCCACGAAGCTGTCCATCTTCAGCAACTCCCCGACTGCCGCTCGATCGGTGGTTTCCACCACCTGGACCGCGGTCTGTGGCAACCCCGCCTGCTCCAGCCCGGCCCGAATACAGGAGGCCAGCACCTGGTTGGAGTGGATCGCCTCGCTGCCGCCCCGCAGGATGCAGGCATTGCCCGCCTTCAGGCACAAACCGGCGGCATCCACGGTGACATTGGGGCGCGATTCGTAGATGATGCCGATCACCCCCAAGGGCACCCGCATCCTTCCCACCTGGATCCCGGAAGGCCGGTAACTGAGATCGGTGATCTCGCCGACGGGATCGGCCAGGGCGGCGATCTGCCTAAGGCCCTCGGCCATGGATTCGATACGGGCATCGGTGAGCGTCAGGCGGTCGAGCAACGCCTCGCTCAGGCCCCGCTGGCGGCCGGCCTCCAGATCCCGGGCATTTTCCTGCTGAATCCTCTCACGCCCGGCTTCGATGGCACAGGCCATGGCCAACAGCGCCTGGTTCTTGGCACCGGTGGTCGCACGGCTGACCTGTCTGCCCGCCCGTCGGGCCTGACTTCCCACGCTTTGCATGTATTGCTGTACATTTTCTATAGTCATCTTCTCAATCCGTTTCCAACATCGCTAACACTCTTTTTTCTCCTGTCGCAATGAACAAGCACAGGTTTCTCAGCGCCTGCCATTCGTCTCCCGTGGTCTGTCCCTTGATGACAGCATCGATGTGGGCGGCGGTTTCCAGCGCATGATGCAGATGTCCCCTGACGAGACGGCCAAGAGCGCGTTCCAGCAGCTTTCTGCGGGATTCCCACAAATGGCGGCGGCGGCAGCTTTCCGCCAGAGAAAGGCCCCGGTTGCGATCGTCGAGCAGCGCCAGGAGCAACCGCAATTCCCGGGTGATTGCCCATAATATCACGGGCGCGGCCACCCCTTCACCCACCAGCCCAGCAACGATCCGGTCGGTCCGGCGGACCTGACCGTTCAACATCGCATCCACCAAATCGAAGACCCCGAACCGGCTGCTGTCTGCCACGGCATCAGCCAACTTCCCCGCATCCACCTCGACCGCGCCATAAAGGACATAGAGTTTGTCGATTTCCTGGGCCGCGGCCAGCAGATTGCCTTCTGTCCTTAGGGCCAGCAATTGCATCGCTTCCCGGGTGAGGCTGATACCTTTTGACTTTGCCCGCTGCTGCAACCAGCCCATAAATTCGCGGCCGTGTAACGACCGTACCTGAACGGCCACCCCTGCCTGTTCGAGCTGTCTGAACCAACGGGATTTCTGCACCGTCGCCGCAGGACTTTCCAGCACCAACAGCAGTATCGCATCATCGGGCAGCCGTTCAACA
>JALVSV010000250.1 GCA_027024125.1 Methylothermaceae bacterium
GAGGGAAGCTGCAGAATGCTGGGTCGCCGGCGTCCTTTCTTTCCGTGGTCGATGGTAGAGGGAGTCCATTCCCAGGCCCCAATCACAGGCTAGGGGTCCCACCGAGCATGTGGTTTTTTTCATAGTTCTCCTGGCATTGGAGGCATCGTTCTGCAACCGGGTTTGCCTTGAGACGTTCCAGACCTATGGGTTGGTCGCAATCGATGCAAATACCGTATTCCAGCTTGGCAATACGAATCAAGGCCTCATCGATCTGCCGGAGCTCCTGAATATGCCGATCGATGCTGGCCAGATTCAGATCCACCAGCAGATCCGCGACAGCCTCCTCTTCCGGATCATGGACTCTTCCGGCCAGCTCTATGTATCGCTCCTCATCGGTACGCCGCAGTTCCTCGCTGATCTCCTTGCGCAATTGTTGGTAACGCTGCTTGAGAATTCTTTTGAACTCGTTCAACTGCTGGTCTGACAATACCTGTTCCATCTGTGTCCTCTTGTTTCAGTCAAAATGCACCATCAACCATAGCAATCCTTATTGCTGTAACCATGGTCCGGGATTTCCCACACTCGTCGGAGTTAGCTGAGCAGATGAGAGGGTAACAAAGAAATACAACGAATGCGACTGCTCACATGGAGGTGGACAGCCGCCGCCTGACTCTCCACCATCCATCTTTATTTTGGGCGGCCCCATGAGTCTTTCTCCCCCCGAACGCATGAGCCGGTGTGAACGCTCATGGAGCACCGAGGTGATAAAGCGTCTCAGATTCGGCCGGTGAAAAGTCTCCATGTTCAAGGAAAAACAGCACCTGATCGATTACCTGGTCACTGTTCATGATGAAGGTGTGGGTGTGCGGCACGACCATAAATCGCTTCATGCCTTCAACCTTGGCCCGCTCGACGGAAACCGTTCCATCGTCAGGCCCTGGGATCATCCAGGATGCAATGGGGTTCCAGCTATGGTCACCCGTAATCACACCCAATTCGAATTCGACCGGTCCCAGTTGGTTGGGTTTACTGTTGGGACCCGTTCCGAGTTCGGCCACCACCGGTCCGAATACCCACCCTGCAACGGGATTGTCGCCGAAAAAGTCAGCCAGTTCGCTGCCTTGGTTTGGCGGCCCGAGCATCACGACGCGCCCTAGGTTGGGTGGAGGATACTTCGCAATGTATTCACGAACGATGATCCCTCCCAACGAATGGGTGACGAAGTGCAGTCTTCCGGGTCCACGCAGACAACAGCCTTGCAGTGTACCGCGCAATTCCTCGACCATCTGATCGAGCGTACCCTGACGGGCGGAGTAATCAAGATTGAAAACCTGATAGCCTGCCGAGCGCAAACGTCTGGCTATCCCGACCATCGATATTGAACTTCTGATCAGGCCATGCAGTAGAACGACTTTGTCAGTGACCTCCTCAGCGTTCAGTTTTGAGCGGATGGGCCCGTCTTTATGTGCGCATCCAATCCATAGCGTCATGAAGAGGAGGGAGATCAGCGCTTTCCAAGTGATCCGGCCCAATCCAGCCAAGCCTGCCCATTTTCTTGCGGTCTTCGTCGAGCAGGTCAATGATTTTCTGTTTCCCATGTGCAGAAGCGCTCGCAAGGAGCGAAGCTGAACCGCCATGCGCCCCTCATCATGTTCCTCCCAGTGACAAGGGTTGCTCGATCCTCCCTGGACCTGAAAGCCTGAACGTCACCCACATGGGATTGTGGTCCGATGCGGTGGTATCGTGCACTTCCCTGGCAACCACCTGCAGCCCCCGGTAGAAGACGTAGTCGAGGTTGTGTTCGAACACGGTTTTCAGATGGGCTGGATCGAACGGCACTTTGTCGAGCGCAAGGGGACCGATCAGAGTCTGTTCGAGCACCCGTTTCCGTTCATCGCTCCAAGTGTTGAAGTCCCCGGCAACGATGATCGGACCGTCATGTTGTTCCAATGCGTGCTTCAACTGACGCAACTGGGTGCGAAAAGCCGCCGTTCCCAGGGTAAAGTTGACCGCATGGATATTGGCGACGAGCAGGGCCTCCCGACTGCCTTTGAGCGGAAAGCGGCTGATCAGTGCAGATTTAGGCAGTGAGAGCCAGGGCTCCATAGTTCGCTGAACACAGACGTGATCCGGTTTGACACGCGAGAGTGTCATCACACCTGTTTCATGCTGCTGTCTGAGAAACGTCGTCGCCAGGTCCCACTGCAAGTGGCTGGCGCGCAAAAGCGCCCGAAACTCATCGGTTAAGTAGGCCTCCTGCAGAGTCACGAGATCCTGCTCGCCACTGTAGGCAACGAATGCTTTCAGCCAGTTTTCACGGTCCCCCTTGAATGCGTTCCAGTTCAGCAGGCGAAACCCGTTGGCATCGAGATGCTGCGGAGCAGGACTCTGGTGGGAAGCGACAACATGATCGGGTGTCCGCGTATGGCATGACAGGGAGGGGGATGGGTCTTGATCGGCATCCACGGTCCGGTTCTCGACAGCCTCAGGCACCTTGATGCAGGCGGTGAGGAGAACTATGCAGGACAACACCAGCAACGACCTGAAGTGATTGCGATGGGCCAATGTTGAAATTCCACTTTTTTTCATTATGAGACCATATCACAGGTTGGTTCCAGGTTGTCTGTCCGAGATTGCGCCACCCCCAATCCGACAACCAAAGTCGTCGGTTGAATCCAGGTAACGTTTACTTTGGCTTTACATTCAATTTGATTTTTGCCCCTTCAGGAGGCGTTTTCTCCTGGAAATCGAGTTCAAGCAGGTAGATACGGTCGGGTGTGATATCTTTATGGTCTATGAGATATTTGGCTATGGTCTGAGCCCGTTGCTTGGCAAGAACGGCAAGTCTATTTGGATTGTAAGGGATTTTGGACAACAGCTTTTGTTTCACCATCCTGTAGTAACCCTCCACGACCTTGGGATCATCCGATGATCTGACCGACTCGAAGGTGTCGGCCGACTGCGGAAACTTTTGCCTGAACAGTTGATGCAGCAGATCGCGATATTCCTGTTGTGACAGAGCGGTAGTGGTCTTGCCACTCTCACCCTTGATTGATAGCAATTCCTGCAGCAACAGGTGATTGGCAATACCAGGCCAGTCATAATCCTTGTATGCAGAACCCTTGATTTCAAGCTGAAGCTCCGGGCGTTTCTGCAGGGCCTTCCCGAGTAAGTCCAGTTTATTGCGCTCCTCGGGCGTCAATTCATCACTCCCACTGGCAAATTTGACATAGCTCAGATCGTCCTTGGCGCCCACAATACTCGCCAGCATGGTGAAGGGCGAGGCGGCCACTTTGGTTATCACATTCAGCAGGGCCTTCCCAATCAGCGCAGCGACACTGAACTGTGGGTCGTCCAGGTTGCCTCGTATGGGAAGTTCCAGTTTGATCACGCCGCTTGGGTCTTTGAGCAGGGCAACGGCAAGTTTAACCGGAGCGTGGACGGCATCCGGACTCTTGACCGGATCACCCAGGGTCAACTGCTCGATCACCATCTTGTTTTCTGCATACAATTTTCGATTCTTCACTTTGTAATGCAGATCAAGGGATATTCTTCCCTTTTCAACCTTGTAACCTGCAAATTGGGCCATATACGGCGTGGCTGTGGTCAGGTTGACATTTTTGAATTGCATGAATATGTCAGTATCCTGATCGATTTGCAGAGGATACAGTTCCCCCCTGATCAGGACTGGCGATATTTTGTCGACCTTGCCCTTGATCAAAGCTTTGGTTTTTTTCTTCAATTCGCTGGAGAACCCGTTGATATGCCCATTCAAATCACTGATGTCGACGGCAAAAGGGATGACCAGAGACAAATCTGCAAAGTATGACGAGGCATTTTTGATGGTAATTTTCCCAATGGTAATTGGAAGTGTTTGTGGTTTCTGTGGTTGGGATTTGTCGATGAGCTTCTTCAGATGTTTTCTTGCCTGTTTTTTTGTGGGAACTTCGAATATGCTGCTGATGTTGGTGGAGTGATCCTTTTCAATGACCACTCTGGAAAACAGACCATCGGATATCACCTCTTCGATATTGAGCTTCATGGGATTGAGATCATATTCTATTCCCTTGACAATCAATGCTTCCCAATTGAGGAAATCCAGATTTCTCACGGTATCGTTGGTTCGAAGCTCCCTGAGGCTGAGATCTCCGGTGAATTTAAGCGAGGGATCTGAGTTTTCTTCCAGCTTCAAGGCTACTTTTCCCGTCACGTCGAAGGCACCACGTTTCAATTTGAGACGCGCGATCTCGTTGAGGTAGGGTTGATAGGGCTCAATATCGATATTTTTTCCATCGATATGGATATCCGCCATCACAGGGACGATTGACCCGACACCCGTCACCTGAATGGTACCCTGGTTGTTCACGACGATTTCAGCATTGATATCCGCAGTGGAACGGGGGTCGGTTGACAAATTGCTGACAGTGATGTCGATTGGTTTGAGAATGTTATGAACAGGTTGATCTCTGGTGTTATCGGTAAAATTTACATTATAATTTTTGACCTTGGCTTTGCCGACTGTCAATTTCCACGGTTTCTGGGATTTTTCCTTATCGTTGCCTTGTTCACTCTCTATCTGGGTTTGGTCTCGTACCGGTGCAAAAACAGTCTGAAGATTAACCTTGCCTTCTTTGGACAGCCATGACTCTAAGACCCCGTCCTGAGTGATAAATTCCTTTGCCTTGATCTCTCTTGCCTGCAGGTTGAAATAGAGATCGTTGAGCTCGACTAAAGGAATCTTTATTATTTCCTGATCTTCGTGCTTTGGCGTTATGGATATGTCATTCGCAAGCAATTGCCCATGTTTCATTATGAGATTAGGCGACCCATGTTCCGCCATGAATTCATAATCCAGACCAACCCCTCCTTTCCCCTCGACGATTTGAAAGTTTACGTTTGACTGGATGAATCTCCAGAGCCTGGACAAGTGGACTCCTGATATATCGATATGTCCCCTTGAAGTCATTTGGCTCATATTAACATCACCACGCCATTGTAGTGTGCCGCCTGATGCCAGATGGGTCTCAAGCACCAAGGGGGAGTTGTCACTCTGACCCAGGGTGGAAAAATGTTTGATCGATATGTTAATCGGAGCGATGCTTTCTTTGAAACTGTCTTCTGAAGCATGGTCCAGGTAATCGAGCCTGCCTTCTATCAATTGTATATTATTGATGAATACTGCA
>JALVSV010000251.1 GCA_027024125.1 Methylothermaceae bacterium
TAGATGACGGAGTCTTGGTAATAGGGTGAACAAACTGACAGATACCCATACCGAATATTGCGCCAGTCGAATTCCGCACCGGTCTTCGCTTGGCCAGACACCCCCAGGAAACTGGCGCAATGTTCGGACCATGGCAAATCGAATCCAATTCGTTTTGCCGGTGTCTTGATGCTGAATCACAACCCATGATAGAAATCGAACATCTGCAAAAACGCTATGGCAGTTTCATGGCAGTGAAAGATATTTCTTTCACCGTCAGGTCTGGTGAAGTTTTGGGATTCCTTGGCCCCAACGGGGCCGGAAAGACAACCACCATGCGTATGATCACAGGCTTTCTGCACCCTGATGGTGGAACCGTCAGGGTCTTTGGCAACGATGTACATACGCATTCACTCAAGGTAAAAACCCTCATCGGCTATCTACCGGAAGGTGCGCCAGCCTATGGAGAGATGACTGTCAAATCATTCCTGAACTTTATTGCCGCCATCCGTGGAATCAATGCAGCCGAAAAACCGCGACGGCTCGAGTCGGTCATCGAACGGTTGCAACTGCAATCGGTCATGAACCGCCGGATCGAAACCCTTTCCAAGGGTTTCAAACGACGGGTTGGACTGGCCCAGGCGATCATCCACCAGCCCCCGGCACTGATTTTGGACGAACCCACCGATGGTCTCGATCCCAATCAAAAACATCAGGTACATGAGTTGATCAGAGAATTGGCACAAAATTGTCTCATCATCATTTCCACCCATATTTTGGAAGAAGTTCATGCGGTCTGCACCCGTGCCATCATCATCGCCCAGGGGCGAATCGTCGCCGATGCAAGCCCGACGGAACTGGAGCAACGATCCCGTTACCACGGAGCAGTACGGCTGAATCTGCCTGACTCCGGTCTGGCAGCAGAGTTGTCCATCCTTCCAGGAGTTGCCGCCGTCGAATCCGATCCACTCTCTCCTGGCCGGATCCTACTTTTTCCCGAACCTGGGTATAACCTGTTTCCCACCATCAGGGAGTGGATTTACCAGCGCCGTGTGGACGTGGTCGAGCTGGCCGTCGAACGGGGACGGCTCGATGAGGTATTCCGCCGCCTGACCACGGAGGAAACAGACCGATGCGCATGACCTGTATCATCTGCCGGCGGGAACTGGAAAGTTACTTTGCCACCCCACTGGCCTATGTATTCCTGGTGATATTCCTGATTCTCACCGGAGTTTTCACTTTTTACCTGGGCGGCTGGTATGAACGGGGCCAGGCCGATCTACAACCTTTCTTCACTTATCACCCCTTGCTTTACCTGTTTCTGATACCTGCGGTTTCGATGCGCCTATGGGCCGAGGAACGCAAGGCCGGTACCATCGAGCTGCTGCTGACCCTGCCGGTACGGCTGCGGGACGCGGTACTGGGAAAGTTTCTTGCCGCCTGGGGATTCGTTGCCCTGGCCCTGATACTGACCTTCCCGCTGTGGATCACCGCCAACTGGCTGGGGGATCCGGACAACGGCGTCATTCTGGCCGCTTATCTTGGCAGTCTGCTGATGGCAGGAAGTTATCTTGCCATCGGGGAATGCCTCTCTGCGGCCACCGACAACCAAGTCATCGCCTTCATCCTCACGGCCGTGGTTTGTTTTCTGTTCGTCGCCGCAGGCTCCCCCCTGGTGCTCGATGCCTTCTACCACTGGGCGCCAGGCTGGCTGGTGGATGCGGTTGCTTCGTTGAGCTTCCTGACGCATTTTCGTGACATCAGCCGGGGCGTGCTGAATGCACGCGACATCCTGTTCTTCCTGCTGGTGTCCTGTGGTTGGTTATGGGCCTGCGCGGCCGTGATCGAATACAAGAAGGAAGGATAGATCCAATGAGCAGGCGTTTGTACCTTTGGCCGATTTTGATAGCGACCCTGACCGCGGTGCTCCTGACCAACAGGCTGCCTGATTTCAGGATTGATCTCACCGAAGAAAAACTCTATACCCTGTCCCGGGGAACCCGGAACATCCTTCAGCAGCTTCAGCAGCCGGTCACATTCGAATTCTTTTTTTCCGACCAGGCCACCCGGGATATGCCGCTGCTTCGCGACTATGCCCGCAGGGTACGCGCCTTGCTGGAGGAATACCAGCGTGCGTCCCGGGGTAAGATCCGATTGGTGATCATCGATCCCGAACCGTTTTCAGAAAGCGAGGACCAGGCGGTCAGCCGGGGGATCCGAGGAGTGAACCTGGCGCCTGGCTCACCACAGGTGTATTTCGGCCTGGCCGCCATCAGCGACGACAAAACAGCAACCATCCCCTTTTTCACCCAACAACGTGAGTCATGGCTTGAATATGACATCAGCCAGCTGCTGGTTCAGCTGATACGCGACCACCCGCCCCGACTGACCATCTATGCCGAGCCAGATCTTCTGGTGCGGGGGGGAATCAATCCATACAACCAGCAGCCCCAACCTCCCTGGGTGGCCCTGGAAAATCTGGGGAAACTCTATGACATCCAGTGGCTACCCAAGGATTTTCAGCAGATCCCACAAGACACCGATCTTTTGGTGCTGATCCATCCCAAGAACCTGCAGGAAAGATCTCTGTACGCCATCGACCAGTTCGTGGTGAGCGGGAAAAAAGCGTTGATCTTCACCGACCCCTACGCCGAATTGGACGGCCCGCCCGCGTTCGTACAGCCCGGAAGGGACAAACATTCAGATCTCAACCGCCTGTTTCGGGCCTGGGGTTTCGAGCAAGCCAACCATGGCTTCGTGGGCGACGCCCGCTATGCCTCCAGGGTCACCGTCGGCAACCGCTCGGCACGCCACCTTGGGCTGCTGACCCTTGATAGGTCCGCTATCGGGAATGATGTCATCCTCGCCAACCTCGACAAACTGGTGCTCTCATCAGCAGGCGCCCTGCGTCCCCTCCCTGACGCCAGGACCCGGTTCAAACCCCTGGTACAGTCCAGTCCTGAATCCATGCTGATTCCCACCGCAGCCCTGGACTATCTGTTCGATCCCGGCATGCTCTATGAAGCCTTCAAGCCCGGCGGGAAGCGCTTTACCCTGATCGCCCGCGTCGAGGGAAACTTCACCAGTGCCTTCAAAGGCAAGTTGCCGGAGGGAGTGAATACACAAACACACCGGGATCATTCCGCCACCGACAACCGCTTGTTGGTCGTTGCCGATTCCGACATGCTCGCCAATCGTCTCTGGACAAAACTGGAAACCGGGCCCGACGGAGATCGACTGGTGGTTCCTTTTGCCGACAATGGCACCTTTCTCATCAACGCCATCGATTATCTCAGTGGTCACCCGGATCTCATCTCCATCCGCGGCAGGGGACGGTTCGGGAGGCCTTTCACAATCGTCGAGGAAATGCGTCACCAGGCCCAACAACAGTTCCAGACCAGGACCAAGGCTCTGCAACAACGCCTCAAGGAAACGGAGACCAAACTGGCTGAGTTGGAAACCAAAACGGGCAAAGGTCAGAAAGCCCTTTCCGAAGTGAGGCACCGGGCCATTGACAATTACCTGGCAGAGCGGCTCAGGATCCGCAAGGAACTGCGGCAATTGCAGCACCAATTGAACCGTGAGATTGAACGGCTGGGAGTACACATCAAGCTGATCAACATCCTCGGCATTCCACTGCTACTGACTCTGGCAGCCCTGATCATCCGGTGGTGGCCACGCCGTCATTCAGGCCAGCGCACCACCTGACCGATGGAAAGATTCAGGGCTTTTGCGGCGCTACCCCGGTTGACGGCAATCTCCACCAACCCCATGGAATTGGGGTACCAGAACGGCGAGCCTTCCTGAACATCGGAGAAGGTGCCTGCAGACGGGATGAGATGACCGCCTGCCTGTAACGCCTGGCCCTGCCATTCATGTTGGTAACGCAGACCCGTGATCGCATTCCCATAATGATCGATATAGACCACCTCGGCAAGGTCCTGCGGCCAAGCCGACAAGTTAGGCCCCTGCCAGGGAATCAGCATCCCCTCTTCGGTCTGTGATGCGATGGCTGCCGCCACCGGAGCGAAAAGATCGCGGCCATGAAAGCTGACAGACAGGCTCTTCGGTTGCCAGACGATTTCAAACCAGGAGGAATCATGGCATTGAAGCGCCACGACGTTCAAAAGCCCATTGTCGGGTCCCACGAACCATCTTCCGCTGGCTTTCAGTGCCACCGGAAGGCGTTCACCCCCTACTCCGGGATCGACAACACACAGAAACACGGTTCCCTCCGGCCACCAACGAGACAGCGCCGCCAAAAGATAGGCAGCATGTCTTGGATCGGTAGCCGGTGCATCGTTGAGCAGATCGATGACCTCGATGCCCGGCGCATGACGCCGAAGCACGGCCAACATCTGCCCAAGATAGGGACCGTGACACCCGAAATCAGTGAATGTGACTACCATGGCGACGAATCCGATGAGAATGACCGCTCAAAACTGAGCAGTGCGCCTCCAAACAGAAACCAGTAGTACCGCCAATCGAAATTGAGCATCCGGAAGTTGGTGGCCGTCACCAGCAGGTGCAGCGCCAAGGCTGCAAACAGGAAAAGCATCAGGTCTCCGCTCGCCAGGCTGTGACGATACGCAATCCACCCCTCTCGAATCAACAAAAAGATGATGGCGGCAATCATCAGGAAACCGACTATCCCAAGCCTGAGCAGCATCTCTACATAGCCGTTGTGAAGGTCATTGTAGACCTTGATATGTCTATATGGCCACTTCTCCATCATCAGGGGCTTGGTAATCCCTGGTCCAAGGCCAAATAAAGGGTTCTTTTTCCAGTGCTCCAATCCAAACAGAAGCATATGATGGCGAATTCCCATGGGTTGAACCTCCCCCTTGTCATCATATGCCTTGATCTCTCCCAGATTGCCTGACAAGAAATTGGTGATTGTGCCAACTTCAGTCGTCGCTCGCTTGAAAAAAGTTTCATGATTCAAATATCCAATCGTGATACTGATCACGACAGTGATCGAAATGAGTCGGAGGGATTGATGACGGCCACATCCCGATTGGAACGCCAAGTAGACCAGCAGACATCCAAGCCCGATGATGATCAGCATCAGCCATACGCCACGGCTCTGTGACAAGATCACCCCCTCTATGGAAAAGAAGAGAAACATGGCCCACAGAATGGAGTTAAGCCACTTCAGGACAGGGTGATGTACCGATGAGAC
>JALVSV010000252.1 GCA_027024125.1 Methylothermaceae bacterium
AGCCCTGCCTCTTTTGCATGACGCCGCAGTAACCGGTGTGCCAGACTGTGGAAGGTACCGAGCCACATACCCTGGGTCTCAATCCTCAACAGGTTTTCCACCCGGCCACGCATTTCCCTGGCCGCCTTGTTGGTGAAAGTCACCGATACCAGGGAATGGGGTGGCATGTTCTCCACTTGGATCAACCAGGCCAGACGATGTACCAGCACCCGCGTTTTGCCGCTACCGGCACCGGCCAGAACCATCATCGGTTGAAGGGGGGCACTGACCGCTTCACGTTGTGCATCATTGAGAGGATCGAGAATCGAGGTAATGTCCATGGCTTTATTTTACCGGATTGAGGCCCCATATTTACGATATACTAAGCGGTAAATTCAAAACTGATTGAGAGGTGAGATCATGAATTTCGATTTCAAACGGATGCTCAAATACCAACGCAATGTCGGCGATCAGGATCAGAAGATCCGTTATGGCGTAGGTTTTCTGGCCTGCCTGATTTCGATCTTCCTGGGAAGCGTTCCCCTGTTGCTCTTGGGAATCGCGCTGTTTGCATCAGGCTATACCCGTTACTGCCCCATCTATTCTGGCATGGGCAGAAGTACGTTTTCCTCCTGCTGTGGCGGCAAAGCCAAGGAGACGGCCGACAGCCATTCCTGCTGCAGCGGAGAAGAGGGTAAAGCACAACAGCATTGAACCTCGCTCCAATTGTCCATTTCTATGCGCACGGAAGCGCCTTCTCTCCATCCCATCTCTTAAAGTTCCTTCTGCCTTGCTATACTTGATTTTGAATTTCCGGGATCAAGGTCACAAAATTCAAATGCTCATCTCCGACATCATGGTATATCGCGTAACCGCTGTCGACATGGACGCCAGCATCAAACTGGTGCGCGGAATCCTGGAGGAATCCGGCTTCCATTATTTGCCAGTGGTGGAAGGGAAAAAGCTGGTGGGAATGATCAGCGACCGCGAGATGCTCAAGTGGGTCAGCCCCTATATAGGAACGTTATCCGAGACCGAACGCGACCGGGATACCTTGAAAAAACGGGCCCATCAGATCATGGACCGGAATCTGTACTGCGTCCGTCCAGAGACGACCATCCAGGCCGCCACCGCCATGTTGCTGGAATATCATTTATCCGCTCTTCCGGTCGTCGACCAGCGTAGAAGACTCAAGGGAATCGTTGTATGGCGGGATCTGCTGCGCTACTTCAATGACCAGCTCGAGGCTCAATCCTTACGCTGATACTCACCTTCGATGATCCTTGGCTCGCCGGCACCCGTTGCCCCTGGGCCACCGGGTGGTGGTTGGATCAGCCATCTTTTGAGGATGTATTGTGCAATTTTCTTGCGCGTGGAAGGGATCAGACAAAGAAAGCCGAGTGCATCGGTGAAGAATCCCGGGGTCAAAAGCAGCGCTCCACCCACCAATAGAATGGGGCCCTCCACGATCTCCAACGTTGGAATCTTTCCTTGGGCCAGACTCTGCTGCAGACGAAACCAGGTGTGAAACCCTTCAATACGCAGCAACCAGGCCCCAAGTACCGCAGTAAACACCACCATGGCCACTGTTGGGAGAGGACCGATGATCCCTCCGATCACCAGCAGCAGGTAAATCTCGATCAACGGAACGATCAGGAAAACTAGAAACAATAAACGAAATGGCTGCATGTTTGGGTATGATATAGCAATGAATATTCGGATCATTATGGCACTTTCTTCCCAATGAGCACACACTATCGCCTGGTTTTTTGCACCTGCCCTGATGACGAAACAGCCACCGCTCTGGCAAAGGGATTGGTGGAGGCCCACCTTGCCGCCTGTGTCAATCTTCTGCCAAACATCCGTTCAATCTACACATGGAAGGGTAATCTGGAAATCGATAGCGAGGTGCTTTTAGTGATCAAAACCCGGCAGGACCGAATGGAAGCGCTGGAGCAGTTCATTCTCTCTCACCACCCCTATGAACTTCCGGAAGTCGTTGCGGTCTCCCTGGAACAAGGAAACCAAGGTTATCTGGAATGGCTAGGCACATGGCTCGACTCTACCGATTGATCTTTCTGTGGATGACCGTATGCATCGTCTGGGCACCACCGGCAAGTGCTCAGTTCGATCCACTTGCAAAGCTCGGTCTTCCGCTGTTTCAGGAGCAACTGTTACCTGCAGATGAAGCATTCCATTTCAGTGCCGAAGTGGCAGATCCAGAGACGCTGCGCCTCGACTGGCAAATTGCCGATGGTTACTACCTGTACAGAAAGCAGTTCAAGATCAAATCCCTGACTCCGGGAATCAGCCTGGCCCGGCTACAACTTCCACCGGGAAAAACCAAACAGGACCCCGAATACGGAACGACTGAGGTGTATTATCACCAGGTCAGTGCCACAACCACCATCGACCGTCCTGCGACGGCAACCTCCCTCACCCTGGAGGTGAGATATCAGGGATGTGCCGACAGGGGCGTTTGCTACCCCCCCATCCTGAAAACCCTCACCCTGAACCTTCCTTCCCTTAGCAACGTAACTTCCGACACCACGTCCGCAGACACTTTCCTTCTGACAGAACAGGATGAGATAGCCCAGGCGCTGAAAAAACAGGGGTTCTGGCTGACCATCCTGAGTTTCCTGGGTTTCGGTATTCTGTTGGCCTTCACCCCATGCTGCTTCCCCATGCTGCCTATCCTGTCGGGAATCATCGTCGGCCATGGCCACAGCATCACCACAGCGAAGGCATTCGGGTTGTCCCTGAGCTATGTGTTGATGTCCGCCCTCACATACACTCTCTTCGGAATTCTGGCAGGAGTATTCGGAGCCAATCTCCAGGTGGCCTTTCAGAATCCATGGATCATCTCCATCTTCAGTGCCCTGTTCGTCGCTCTCGCCCTGTCCATGTTCGGTTTGTATGAATTGCAGATGCCCTCTTCGTGGCAATCGAAACTGGCCAATCTGCGGGGTGGAAAACAGGGTGGAAGCTTCATCAATGCCGGTGTGCTGGGGGCATTGTCCGCCCTCATCGTCGGACCCTGCGTCGCCGCCCCACTGGCAGGCGCACTGATCTATATCGGCCAGACCGGCGATGCCGTGCTGGGCGGGGCCGCCCTGTTCGCTTTGGGAATGGGAATGGGCCTGCCTTTGATCGTCGTGGGTACTTCAGCGGGTAAAATGCTACCCAGAGCCGGACTGTGGATGAACACGGTCAAGTCCGTATTCGGGGTTTTGCTTTTGGGCGTCGCCATCTGGCTCCTGGAGAGAATCCTGCCACCGGCGGCCACCATGTTCCTGTGGGCAGTGTGGTTGATCGTCCCGGCAATCTACCTGGGCGCAGGCAGTCCCCTGTCTGAAGAAGCGTCGCATAGCCGCAAACTGGGAAAGGCTTTGGGTATCGTCATGCTTTCCTATGGCATCCTGCTGCTGATTGGGGTCGCTGCAGGAAGCCGGGACGTCCTGCGTCCACTGCATGTGCTGACCGCACGAAGTGGGATATCCGAATCCACGGAGTTTCAACGTATTGCTTCAATCGGGGAGCTGGAACGACATCTGCAAAGCGGCAACCGCTGGGTAATGCTTGATTTCTATGCCGACTGGTGCATCTCATGCAAGGAACTGGAACATAACACCTTTACCGACCCGAAAGTCCGGCAGGCACTCAGTTCCATGGCCACCCTTAAGGCCGATGTGACAGCCAACGCTGAAAGCGATCAGGAATTATTGCAAAAATTCAATTTGATCGGGCCACCAGCAGTACTGTTCTTCGACCCTCAGGGAAATGAATGCAGAAGCGCCCGTTTGATCGGCTTTGTTCCTCCAGAGCAATTCCTGGCGCATCTGCAGCAACTTCAACAGCGCTGTGGTTGAATATTCCACTCTCTGCAACTGACTTGCTATCACCTGATCTTTAACATAGTACCTCTGACGGTAATACATTCAGGAACATGGGCATCATGCAACATTTGCATCTTTTATTGTTTTTGGTATTTTTGCCAATTTTGACTCGTGCCGAGAACCTGCTGGAGGTGTATCAACTGGCCCTGCAGAACGACCCCACTTTCCGGGCGGCCCAGGCCAGCCTGAGGATCGGTCTGGAAAACGAAAAACTGGGACTTGCGGAAATCTTGCCGAAGGTCAATGTCAACTTGGGCTTCAATTTCACCCGCAGAGAGAACATGGGGCAATTTCCCGCCGGTGGCCTCCTGATCCCCAACAACACCAAAACCAATTCCACCACCAGGTCTTGGGGAATCAGCCTGGACCAACCGGTGTTTGATCTGGAAGCCTGGTTCTTGTTCCAACGTGGGCAGGAACTGACCCAACAGGCGAAAGCACAATTTGCCTCCGATCAACAGTCGCTGATCATTCGTGTGGTGGAGGCATATGTGGAGGTACTTCGCTCCAGGGCCAACCTCGATGCCTCCCGTGCCCAGGAAAAGGCCACCCAGCGCCAGTTGGAGCTGGCCCGGGAACGCTTCAAGGTTGGCCTGGCAGCCATTACCGATGTACGGGAGGCCGAAGCGGCCAACGACCTGGCCATCGCCAACCGGCTGGGAGACGAAGGGGAATTACGGGTGGCTTTGGAAAAACTGTCAGTACTGACAGGTCATCAGCATCACGATCTCTGGGTTCTGAAACAAGATTTCCCGGTGGCCAAGCCAGACCCCATCGACAGTGAAGAATGGGTCAGATTTGCTTTGACGAACAATCTGGATATCAAAGCTGCCGGTTTTTTGCGCGATGCCGCCCATCAGGCCGCACGTGCGGCAGGAGCCAGGCACTTGCCTAAAATCACCACCAGCCTGAACTACGGCCAGAACCATTCTGAAGTGGAACAGAACAACACCAAAGTGGATATCAACCAGGCATTCGAGATCGACAACACCCAAGGATCGGTTGCTGTCAACCTCAACATACCCTTGTTCGCCGGTGGCGGCATCAGCGCTGGCCGTCGCCAGGCTTATGCCGAATACGATCGTTCCAGCGAACAATACCTGGGAACCGTTCGCACGACCGAGCAGGCTACCCGTGCTCTAGTCATCAGCGTACTCACCAATGTAGCCCAGGTGAAAGCCGGTCAGCGAGCCGTCATCTCCAGTCGGGCTTCCTTGGAGGCGACCGAGGCTGGATATCAGGTGGGAACGCGTAATATCATCGATGTA
>JALVSV010000253.1 GCA_027024125.1 Methylothermaceae bacterium
GATCGAGATCATCACCCACATCAACGGCCGCTTTCTCAATGCACAGCGTGCCGACGGCCTGATCATCTCCACCCCGACAGGTTCCACCGCCTACGCCCTTTCCGGCGGCGGACCGATTATCTACCCAAATCTGGAAGCCATCGAACTGGTACCGATCAATCCCCATACCCTGACCAATCGCCCCATCGTCATCTCCAGCGACAGCAAGGTGGAAATTGCCTTTGCCGCTACCGGAGAAATGCGCGCCGAGGTTACTTGTGACACGGTTTCCATTCCGGAAGTGCTCATCGATGACCGCATCGTCATCCATAAGGCGGACAAAACCTTCAAGCTGTTACACCCCGTCGACTATGACTTTTTTGAAATTCTACGGGTCAAATTGAACTGGAGCAGCAGTTGACACCTTTATGTTGATAAGTTTGACCATTCACGACCTGGCGGTCGTCAGGTCTCTGGATCTCGAATTCCACCCGGGATTCACCACCCTGACCGGAGAAACCGGCGCAGGCAAATCCATTCTCTTGAATGCCCTGGGCCTGGCTCTAGGGGGACGGGCAGATACTGATTTGATCAGGGGAGATGCACCCCGCGCCGAAGTGATCCTTGAATTTGATCTGGAAACAGCACCCGCCGCAAGACAGTGGCTACGTGACAATGATCTCGACTGCGGAGACACCTGCCTGATCCGCCGCACCATCGCAAACAAAGGGCGATCACGCGCCTTTCTCAACGACCGCCCAGTCAGTCTGCAGGCTTTGCAAGCATTCGGAAGCCATCTGATCGAAATCCATGGTCAGCATGCCCATCTGCAGCTGCGCCAACCCGGCGCCCAGCGCCAGTTGCTCGATATCCATGGTGGACACGAGGCATTATTGCAGGACGTATCTGACCTGCATCGGGAATGGCAACTCACCTGGGAGGAATTACAGCAATTGCGCCAAAATGAAGGCGATCAGAGCCTGCGCGAAGAATTCTTGCGTTTCCAGATTCGGGAACTGGAAACCGCCTCAATCGAGAATCTCGATTACGAAGCCCTGTTGGAAGAACATACCCGCCTGGCCAACCTGGACAAGGTACTCACAACGGCTCAGAGACAACTGGCTGCTTTGTATGAAAGCGATCATGCAATCACTGACCAAATAGAAATGGCGACCCAAGACCTGGAGACTATCGCCGCATGGGCCCCTGAATTCCGGGATCCCGCTGAACTGCTACGCAGCGCCCAGATTCAGATCGAAGAGGCCGGTCACAGCCTCAGACGGGGACTCGATGGAATCGCTGACGATCCCGAAAGACTGGCACAACTGGACCAACAGATGGGCTTACTCCACGATCTAGCTCGAAAACACCAGGTCCAACCCCAAGAGCTGCCGCAAAAACTGGTTCAAATGCAAATGGAGTTGAGCACTTTGACCCATCAGGAAGAGCTGATCGCCGAACTCGAAGAGCAGCTGCAACAGCTGGCCACGCGATATCGCGAGGCAGCCGCAAAATTGAGCCGCCACAGGCAACAACAGGCCAGTGTACTGGCGTTGAGAATCACCGAGCTGATGCAGGAATTGGGCATGCCCCACGGGGAATT
>JALVSV010000254.1 GCA_027024125.1 Methylothermaceae bacterium
GTTTCTTTGGCCTCTCTCGCTACATTTAGGCCTATCATTATGAGATTACATGGTCAGTGATCAGTTTTTACCTAACGATCATGAAACCCTTTTTCACCCCGATGCATGAAAGGGCCAAGCAGGGAGCAGGGGGAGTGGTTTGAGGGCGTACGCGGCCTGGACGGCCGCGTCCGAGCCTCCAGGGATGGATTCACGGCATCCCGAAAACCACTCCCCTGCTCCCTGCCCACCATGTATCTTTCACAGTAAAACCCAGCTATAAGGGAGTGCAAGCTTTGTTGATCAAAAGTGAAGCGTCAAAAGTCCGGGTCCTGGTCACCGGCGGGGCCGGGTATATCGGTAGTCATACCTGTGTGGAGCTTTTGAACGCAGGATTTGAAATTGTCGTGGTGGACAATCTGAGTAACAGCAAGATCGAAGCCATTCGCAGGGTGGAAAGGATCACTGGCAGGCAGGTGCCGTTCTTCCTGGCCGATATTGGCGACCAGGCGGAGATGCGTCGTATCCTGGAAAGCTTTCCTGTCGATATCGTGGTTCACTTCGCAGGTCTCAAGGCGGTGGGCGAATCGTGTGAAAAGCCGTTGCTGTATTACCAGAACAACGTCACCGGTACCCTTATCCTGTGTGAAGAGATGGACCGGGCTGAAGTCAGGAAGATGGTTTTCAGCTCTTCGGCTACTGTATATGGCGACCCCCACACGGTACCGATCACGGAGGACTTTCCGCTCCAGGCCACCAATCCCTATGGCCGCACCAAGCTGTTCATCGAGGAGATTCTGAAGGATCTGGTGGCTGCCGACCGGCTCAAACAAGCGGATGAACCCTGGACGGTGACGCTGTTGCGCTATTTCAATCCGGTTGGGGCGCACCAGAGCGGAACCATCGGCGAAGATCCCAATGGCGTTCCCAACAACCTGATGCCCTATATCACCCAGGTGGCGGTGGGGAAACTGGCGAAACTGCGGATATTTGGCGGGGACTATCCGACCCGCGATGGCACCGGGGTACGCGATTACATCCATGTGGTCGATCTGGCCCGGGCCCATGTCAAGGCGGTCGAGGCGCAGCTGGACCAGGAACCAGGGCAGGTGTTCACCTACAATCTGGGGACCGGTACCGGATATAGTGTGTTGGAGGTGGTCAGGGCCTTCGAAGCGCAATGCGGCATCACGATTCCCTGTGAAATCGTGGGCAGGCGTCCGGGAGACGTAGCCGAATGTTATGCCGATCCCAGCTTGGCGCGTCAAGAATTGGGATGGCAAGCCGAGAAGGGGATTGGTGACATGGTCAGGGATGCCTGGCGTTGGCAGTCACGCAATCCCGAAGGTTACCCGGATTGAAGTGCCTTCACTGATATCCTTGCTGCGTAGGCCATGATCAAAAATTTTCGGCAAACGGTTTATTTTGAGACTGAGATGGCTCAGTCGCTCATAGCCTTGAACAACCAGCGTCCTCCCCAAACCAGCACCAAACCTCCAGCCAGGGCCAGGACCAGGAATATCACCGATTGGGTATTCCATACTGTCGGATAACGGTCCGGGCGCACCGGCTTGGTCAATCCGGGCAGACTAGCCAGGTCCTTGTCGCCGCCAGCGACTTTGATCTGGGCCTTCATGCCATGTTCAGTATGCTGGGCGATGTCGCAGTGAACCAGATAGGTCTTTTTGTAGGGGGGCAGGATGAAGGAGGCTGTCTCTTCTCCGGGCCCCGAGACCTCGATGGTGAACATGCCCTCCGGGTAGGTTTTTTCAGGGAGGCCGTGGACCATGAACTGGTGGCGGATGTCGTCGTCATTGACAAAGTGGACTGTCAGTCGGGTACACGGGTCGACGTCCCAGCTTTGTTGATCATAGGCGAAGACCACGCCAGGGAATTTTTTTGCGTGTTTGCGCCCGGCGTGGACGGTGATCTTCTGATCCCCTGCGATCTTCTGGCAACCTTCCGGCAGGGTCATGGGGTTTTCGTTCATCACCATGCTGTCCATGTCCATGCGGTGGCCGCCAAAAGCCAGCATGGGCAGTAGCAGGATCGGCCACAGACAGGTTTGCAATCGTTTCATTGTCCTTTCCTCCAGTGACGCCACAATGCCACCAATAGACCCAGGGCCAATCCCAGGAACACTCCGGAGATAATCACCCGGATGGTATTGGGTGGCAAGGGTGCGGCATCGGCAAAGATAGCCCACTCTTCGCTGCGGGCCCAAACCGGCACCTGTTTCTGATAAAACCAGCGGTTGAAAAATGGAACCGGGTCCATTCCCTGCAGTTTTGGGAAACCATTCTGATCCAGGTATTTTCGGTAGACGACCAGACCGATGTCTCCACCGGGACCTAATCCATCCGAGGTCACGCTTTTTTCCGCGTGATCGTGCATCAGCCAGGCGCCCTCGCCGAAACTGTGCAGGCCATCGTCATGGGTGTCTAACACCAGATCGAGGCGCTGGGCCGGTGCCAGACCATGGACATCACGGGTGACAGGTGCGTCCAGGGGGACCCCATCGGCTGAGATGGCCGTGGTTTTGTGTCCATGGAAGTGCAGTCCCAAGGTGTGAGGATGACCATTGGCTACACGTAATCGAATCCTTTGTTCCGGTTCCACTACCACCAGGGAATCGCGTAACGTGTATGGAAATGCCTCACCGTTGAGAAGAAAGAAGTTCTCGTTTGAGTCGGTGATGTTGTAGTCTCGGTTCATGCCTTTGGCCACCAGGCGGGGGTCGTTATATGCCTGGATCGGCTGGTAGCGCTCTTTGTCCAAAGATTGGTAATGGAGGTCGTATTCCTGGTCGAACTGCTTTCGGTTGGCCTGGGAACGGTGTCTCACTTTTCCGGCGCCGATATTGAAGGTCTGCAGCCAATTATTGGGCCGGTTTTCCTCCACGATGAACATCCCCTGCAGCCCCATCAGCATGTGTTTGTCGGTCTGTACGTGGCAATGATAGAGCATGGTGCCGGGCTGACGGGGTTTGATTTCATAGGTGCGCTTCTGCCCCGGCATCAGCATCTTCTCGCTGGTGACAGGGACGCCGTCGTTTCCCTGGCCGTCGGCCCGGGTGTAAGGGTGATCCACCCCATGCAGATGGATGGTATGAGGGAGATAATGACTGTTTTCCAGGGTCAGATAAACCGTATCCCCCTGCTCGACCCGGATGGGGGGGGAGGGGGCGCGCAGCATCCGGTTGGCATCCAGATTGACTGCATCGACGGTAGCCATGCCGCGCATCTTGGGTGCGAACACCCAGATGCCCGGAGTCAGGCCAGGGGCGATCCGGTAGCCGGGGATGAAGAAGTCGCCGTCCGGTGTACTGCCATTGAGTTCGGCCACTTCCAGTTTGATATGAATGACATCCGGATCTCCGTCACCATCACGGTCGTCTTTCTTGACCACGGCATCCATCGCCAGACGGGTCTTCATCAGGGTTGGCATGGTGACCCGGTCGGTTCCCTTGACCACGCTGGCAACCAGATAGGGATTGTCGGGTTTGCACTGAGGGTCTTCTTCGATCTCCACTCCTTCAATCGTCTGGGCCTTGCGCCATTCGGGATGATCGAACTGACAGAATTCTTCGGTGTCATCCAGGGAAGGGACCCATTTGACCGTCGAGGGTGCCCGTGCCCCTGCTTCCGTCCTGGGTCCAGGGAAGAAGATCCAGGCCAGGGTCAGGCTGATGGCGATGCCTAGGAGATAGAAAAAACGGATCACATTCATAACTTTTCCAGTACCCATTGATAGATGGTTTCCACTTCACCGTCTTTGTTGTCGGTCATTTCGTCCAGCTGCCGGCGCCGGTCCTCAACGAAGGCTGAATCCTTGATGGCGTTCAGGTTGACAATCACGTTGATGGTGCAGCTCTTCAGGGCCGCGTGGGCTGCCAGCACCCCCACGCCGGCGTCTGAGATCACGTTGACGTTGCCGAGTTCTGCCGCGGTCCGGCACAGTTCGATGACATCGCAGCACAACCGGGCGCAGGTCAGCGGAGCATCCGTGGCGATTTTGAGAGCGGCTTGGATTTTTTCACCCCGTTCAGGGGTTTCTTTAGGCAACCGGTAAGCAGTCATGACCTGATTGAAGGCCGAGACGTCGTCTTCGATGGCGGCAAGGAGCCGCCTGCGCAGATTCTCTGAGCGTTGGAGCAGCGTCTGCATTTCCGCCTCTACCTGCTGATACCTGGGCTTGCCGATGGTGAGGTTTGCGACCATACTGACCAGCGCGGCGCCCATGCTCCCCATCACCGCTGCGGCGCTTCCCCCCCCAGGGGTGGGGGAGGCACTGGCCAGGTGGTCCAGGAAATCGGTGAGGGAATGCTGTTGATACATGCTTCAACCTGCAAATGATTGGTGCCAAAAAGAACCCACTATTATAATCGAACCGCCTCTTTCATGGAGACCTGTGGAGAATGCCTTTGAAAAAATTACTGTTTCAATTCGATACCGATTCCAATCCAGCCTCGTTCGATACCGTGGTGGCCTATGATGGGGGAGCCGATCAGGTGATCGGCTACGGCAACCTGACCCCTGCCAACGTCACGCCCCTGGTGGAGGGAACGATTTTCACCCGGCCACCCAAGGAGAAAAAGAATACCGCCATTTTCATCGGTGGCAGCGATCTTTTGGCTGGTCAGGAACTGCTAGATGCGGTCAGGAAAGTCTTTTTTGCCAATTTCAGGGTCTCAGTCATGCTGGATAGTAATGGCAGCAATACCACGGCGGCTGCTGGAGTGGCAAAAATCGCCGCCAGTACTCCGATCTCCGGCAAAAAGGCGGTGGTGCTGGCAGGCACGGGGCCTGTCGGTCAACGGGCGGCAGCAATGCTGGCCAGGGAAGGGGCTCAGGTGGTTCTGACCTCACGGGCCTACGAAAGAGCCATCCGGGCCTGTGAAGCCATGAAACAGCGCTTCGGTGTGGTACTGACACCCGTAGAGGCCAAAGACGAAGATGCCCGTGGACAGGTGATCCAGGATGCCCAGATCGTCTTTGCCACCGGGGCCGCAGGAGTGCGGCTGTTGGGAGAGCGGCATTGGAAAGGGCTGGAGCAGTTGGAGGTATTGGCCGATGCCAACGCCACACCCCCGCTAGGGATCGAGGGCGTGGACATGAT
>JALVSV010000255.1 GCA_027024125.1 Methylothermaceae bacterium
CAACTATACCTATCAAGGCGACCAGGGACAGCGGCTGCTGCAGATCGGCAGCTCCCGACAGGTCGCCAGCAATGACCCCGGAGACCAGGTTTTCATGGGAATCGATGATGGCGCGGGTGGCAGCAGCAATACATTCGCGATACTTCATGATTTCGTCACTGATCTGGAAGCCAATAGCCCTTCAGGAACAACTCTGACGGCCCTGGACAATGCCTTGGACAAAGTTCAGGCTGTGCGGACGCGGTTGGGAGGGCGCATGAACGCGATCGATAATCAGCGGGGAATCAATGAGTCTTTCAGTCTTGTCATGGAGCAGAACCGCTCTGATCTCGAAGACCTGGATTATGCTGAGGCAGTCAGCCGCCTGCAGCAGCAGCAGTTGATTCTGCAGGCTTCCCAGCAGAGTTTTATGAAGGTTGAAGGTTTGTCCCTGTTCAACTACCTACGATAGCCAGGGAGCATTATCCAAGCCGCCCGCCCAATAATAGACAGGGTAGCTGTGTCCGCCATTCCTGGGTACCGGGTGAGTAGAAATACGTTGTTAAGTTTTCCCTCTTCTGGTCGATGAGATGCATGGAAGCGGTAATTATCTAGGCAGAAAATAGATATGTCCGCTAAAGACAAACAGGCAACCGGATCTCTCCGGTTGTGTAATCTTAGGAGATTACGACCATGCCAATGGTAATCAACACGAATGTCATGTCGCTGAATGCTCAGCGCAATGTCAACAAGACCAACAGCCAGCTGGCCACTGCCATGCAGCGCCTGTCCTCCGGATTGCGCGTCAACAGCGCTAAGGATGATGCAGCCGGCCTCTACACCATCAACCGCATGACCGCGGATATCAAGGGTCTGAACCAGGCTTCCCGCAATGCCGCTGACGGCATTTCCCTGGCTCAGACGGCCGAGGCGGCTCTCGGCCAGATTGGCGACAACCTGCAGCGAATCCGGGAATTGGCGGTGCAGTCCGCCAACGGCACTGTGGAGGATCGCACCGGTATGCAGGCTGAGGTGGATCAGCTGAATGCAGAAATCACACGTATCGTGGACAATGTCAAATTCAATGGCGTATCCCTGCTGGACGGTGGCACGGCCTCCATTACTTTTCAGGTGGGTCAGGATGCGGGTGAAACTATCAGCGTCAGCCTCACCGATATGACTGGCCTGCAAGGCTATGATACTGGTGGTGCTGGTGCCACTGATGGATTCGATATCAGCACCCAGGCTGCGGCCCAGGCGGTGTTGGACAGCGCAGATCCCACCAGTGTCGATGCGGATATCGATGCCATATCCAGTGCCAGGGCCACCTTTGGCGCCATACAGAATCGTTTCGATGCGGTAATCAACAGTATCGGTAGTTACACCGAGAACCTGTCTGCGTCCCGCAGCCGCATTCAGGATGCAGATTTTGCAGCTGAAACCGCAAACCTCACCAAGGTTCAAATTCTGCAACAGGCAGGCACCGCTATGCTTTCCCAGGCCAACGCAGCACCGCAAAACGTTCTTTCTCTCTTGCGTTAATCTGGTGGTATCCCCCTTGGGGGCTCGCAAGAGCCCCTTTTTTTTGTCTTACCC
>JALVSV010000256.1 GCA_027024125.1 Methylothermaceae bacterium
GTTGATTTCCGGCGAGGGTCTGCGTTCCCAGGTCTGGTGCCGGGGTGCCGAAGCGGCAGGCGGCCTCTGTGTGCCGATTGCTGTGCTGGGAAGGTCGGGCGCCCACACGTTTCTGGATGTCTGGATCGCCCGGCGCGAACGCATGGAATCGCCCCCACGCCAGTACTGGGCCAGGCGGATGGCCATGCGGCCCTGGAATGTCTTTCTGGCTCAGGTGCTCCAGTTTCAATGCCAGCTGGCACAGTGCTTCAAGGACAAAATCGATCAACCGCCCAGCTTTGATCCTTGTGAAAAGGAACGTTCCGTGGTGGCCGAGGCGACAGAGTTCATCAGATTGATCAAGGAACGATACGCGGCAGTGTCGGCACATCTGGCAGAAGCCGTGGAATTTGGACCCCTGCCAATGGAAAGGGTGGTAAGCGTTGCTGAACTCGACGGGCTGGAGAAGAAGCTTTCCGCCATCGACCTGAAACCCATATCCAATCGTTACCTGATCAACTGTGGCATTATCGAGCTGCCAAGCGCGGGCTATCTGCCAGTCAAGCCTGACGACACCATGACCGTCAACGAACAGGTCCGACGAATGATGGGAGAAGGCGTGGATCTGCGGTTTTGCGTAGTGCGGCCGGATTACGTTCCCCATGCTCTGGAGGAAGCTCAGCACATGGACCGGATATCGCTGTTGGAAGGACTGGATGACCCTGCGGCAAAACCTGCAGTGGACATTCTGGTGCCGGATGGCGAGATCATCACCCAGGATATTCAGGCTGAATCTCTGGCATTTCGCGGAACTGTCGATCTGGTGCTCAATAATCAGAATGACACCGTTGCCGCAGTGAATGCCCAACAATTCCGCACCTTCCAACTACGGGGAGCCGCTCGTGCCGAAGCATTGGAAGCGGGAGGGGGTGCATTTTATTTTTCAGGTGCTGCCGATCTCAGGCAGAAACAATCCCAGGAAACGGTTCGAGATAGCGAGGAAACACCGGGGATGAATGCCATGGGAGCCAGAATAGGACACATATTCGCCCGACGGGATGTAAGCATGGAAAGCGCCACTACGGAAGCGGTTATGAGATCCCGGCCCATCGCATCCATCGCTGCCGTTTATCTACCTGATTTCGTCATCGCGGTGTGGAACGAGATGCGCTGCGAACAGAACCCTTTTACGATGCAGCCGGGCGAGAACACCCCTACCAGTCTGCGGGTCGTGGTCGCAGTATCGGCAAATCGCTTCACCATTTTGAGGGAGATTCAGGTTCAAGGCAGTTTTTATCTCCATACGGTCACGGGAACGAACGGCAGCGGGAGTGAAAAGCTTCTCACTGGGCGCTTTCTCGGGGTTGTAAAAGACCGAAGCCGTGACGCAGGCCAGGATGTGATGGAGGGCGTGGAAGGTTTTGACCTGCAGGCAACCATCCGCCTGCGCCAGGGAGTGACCTCCTTTCAATTCGAGTTGGAGCTGCAAAATACCAACGAACCGGATCCCACTCCTTTCCACCCGGTGGTCAACTGGAGCGGTGATCCGATGGAGGTCGTGTTGCAGGAAGGCAGCGGGGACGCCTTTATCACC
>JALVSV010000257.1 GCA_027024125.1 Methylothermaceae bacterium
GAAGGATTCATTGGGTGACGGTAGAACATGGGTACACATCCGTCGCTTGAAACGGTTGCAGGGGCTGTCTCAAATTGACGGCCGGCCAGCCAGTAGCCGGCTCCTCCACCCAACAGAAGGGCCACTAGGATCATGGCAATCCATTTCATTTTGAACGTCTCCTAATTCTTATTGGTAGGCCGGATAAACAAAGTGCATCCGGCGAAATCAAGCAGGACATGCCAGATGAATTAACGCTTGTCTGGTTTGAGTGACCTATCCATTGCAACGACTTCATTGATTTTCTTCCTGTGAACTTTTGATTGGGCCGCCCACAGCGGCTCTGAGATCTGCCAGTGACTGGCGGGCCTCGGCCAGCGTTTTCCAGTACTGGATCTCATAGTTGTATAGAGTGATCTGTGAACTGACCAGGTTGAGAAAGTCCACTTTATTGACCTGATAACCGGCAAGCATCGAGGATACGGTCTGACGGGCCTGCGGAATGATACCGCTGTCGAACAACGCCACCTGCTCACGCGCCCGGCGGTAGTCCGCCATGGCGGCCGAGATTTCAGCCCGTACCCGGTTCCAGGTGTCCTGCCACTGGAATTGCTGACGAAGCAGCTCACTTTGGCGCTGATCGACGGCCTTGGACTGTTTGGTGGTGAAATAGAGCGGCACGGTCATGCTGAGTTTCAAGGTCAGAAAATCGGCACGGCTGGTCCGGTCCGGATTCTGGCCACTGCGAAAGCCATGGTAGGCTCCCACGTTGAAGTCCGGAAAGTAATCCTTTTTGGCCAGTTTTACCCTCGATCTTGCAGCCTGGATCTGCTTGTTGATTCCAGCCAAAAGTGGTCTTGCCCGCTCTGCCATGGCAAACAGTCTTGTTTCTGGCAAGGGCTCTGGCAGGGTGCGTTGAACCACCTTGGGAAGTGTCACTGACCTATCGGCCGATCGGTCCAGCAGGGCATTCAACCGGGCACTTTCCTGACCTCGCAGGCCTTCCAGTTGCAACTGCTGATCCACCAACCGTGAGAGTTCCAGTTGGGCCAGCAGCACATCCTGCTGCAGTCCTTGACCGACCATGTATTTGGTCTGAGCGATCTCTATGAACTGACGCAAAAGATCCTTATTGGCGTCGATGATTTCCAGCGCCCGGTCGAGATAGAACAGTCGCCACCAGGTGACTTCCACGTCACGAAGCAATCTCAACCGCCACTCCTCAACATCGTCACCAGCCGCCAAGGCATCCCACTCCGCGGCTTCTTCCCTGAGTCTCAACTTGCCGGGAAAAGGGAATGCCTGGCTGATACCCATCTGCAGTTGGGTCATGGCCTCCTGCGGGATATCGAAGGTGTCGACCGGCAGATTCAGTGCGTTGAAACTGATGATGGGGTCGGGAAGACTGCCTGCTTGCGGAGGCACCGACTTGAGTGCTTCATAGCGGGCACGGATAGCCGCCAGCGACGGATTGGTGCTTTCCGCCTGGCTAAGCGCAGCTTCAAGGGTTAGTGCTGGATCATTAGTCGATACCGGTTCGTCGGCTGTAGCGCAGAATACCAGCGCCATGCCGGTCCATATGAACCATTTTGGAAACATGAACAACCTCGCTTGTCCTTACTAGGATCATGTGTACAGAAAGCACACATGGCCTGAATACCGGCACAATAGCCGGTGTGACGTCAAGCGATGGTTCGGGGAGGTTTCCCTGAAGGGGATGTAATATGGCTTTGCAGGGAATAATAGGCAGGCGCCGAGAGGCTTCCGGTTAGAATGGCTGTCGGGAGTGTCATTTCCGTCGCAAGCATCAACGCCCCGCCACACCCACCTTGTGAACAGGTCGGGAAAGCGACACATTGTTGACACTGGTGGATGCAATGACTCGCGTGATCCTGGGCCTTGATCTCGGGCATGGCTTCAGTCGTAGTGACTTCATCATCAACAGGGATGGCGCGAACAGCCTCGCTGGCGATTGCCAGGGAGGTGGAGCATAGCGCCAAAATGAACAGAAAGACCCTGAAAGTCACGACAGCTGAAAACCTCAATGAGAATTGTTCTTAAAGTTAGCAGAAAGGTTGTGTGGGATCAAATTCAATTCCTTTTCATCCAGGGCTCCGTCATCTATTTAAGTTAAGCCGGGGCAGGTGATCTGCTTCGAAAAACGCCGTGAATACTTCCTTGTAGGCTCCACGCCGGCCTCCCTGCCGGCGAGGCTTTCGAATCAGATCACCTGCCCCTTCATTCAATCTGTTACGTGTTTAAATGACGTGGTCCTGCCTTTTCATCTGGCTTGTTCGTCAGCAAAATAGATTGGAAAGTGATACCAGGTTCGGGCACGGAGGGTCTGCCTCAACCTCTTGAAAACATTGGACTCAATGGAAATGAGGTCCCAGAATAACCCTATTCTTTGTGAGATGGATGAATGACAAAGCGTATTTTGGTCATCGATGACGATCCGGACATCGGGGCTCTTTTAAAAGAATATCTTGGCCGTTATGGATTCGAGGTGGAAGTGAAAGCCTCCGCCAGGGCTGGGTTGCAGCAGTTGGCCTGTCAGAGGATGGATCTGATTGTTCTGGATGTGCGTCTGCCAGACGAAGATGGCTTCGAGTTATTGAGCGAGTTACGCCAGCGCTGGGAAATCCCGGTCATTCTGCTTACCGGTCTGGAGGAATCCGCCGATAGGGTAGTGGGGTTGGAATTGGGGGCGGACGATTATCTGACCAAGCCTTTTGATCCTCGGGAGCTGCTGGCCCGGATCCGTGCGGTACTGCGGCGGTATCAGCATGCCCAGACGGTGTGGCCGGAGAAGGAATACCACTTTGCTGGTTATCGTCTGCTTCCCGACAGACGGACATTGATGTTGCCAGGAGGAGAATGTCAGCGGTTGTCCCGTAGCGAACTACGCCTGTTGTTGGCTTTTCTCCGCCATTCTGGACAACTATTGAGCCGGGAACGGCTGCTGGAGCTGTCTCATCCTCATGGCGAGGAGGTTTTCGACCGCAGCATCGATGTCCAGGTATTGCGTCTGCGCCGCAAGCTCGGTGATGATGGTTCACTCATTTTCACCGAGCGCGGCGAAGGTTATCGATTCACCGCAGAAGTGGAAACGGACTAGCCCGGAAATTTCACCAGTATCCCGGATGATGGCGCAGGACAGGTGCGCCTGGACAAGCCAGGGCCGGGATAGGATTCGGGCTGAATCCAAATTGGATTTCGTGGGAATCATCAAAACCAGGCATATTATGCATATAAATCAGTTAATTATTGGAATGCCCGAATCCGGCTGGTGAAATATCCGGGCTAGTGTTTTCCAGGAGCTAGTGGAGTTCCGCGCCGTTCCCAGGTGATATAGGCCTCCAGGGCAATCATCTCGTCGCTGTCGAGGGGCAAGGGATTGCCCTCCAAAGGATTCTTGAGGCACCAATTGATCATCTCCCTAAGGGTTGCCACCTTGCCCAGTTGTTTCTGAAACTTGGGATAGGTTTCCGGGTGGGTGTTGGCGGCGTTGGGGTGACACTGATCGCAGGAGACCTTGTTGCTGCCCAAGGTCGAGTGAAAAAGTTTTTCGCCTTTTTCCATCACCTTCATGTACTCGGCCTCCCAGCGCTTCAGGTCTTCCTTGGTAAATTCGTCGCCCTGGGCCGGAAGTGCCAGCAGCAGGCAGGCGATAAACAGCGCGCGTGTGAACATGATTGTCTCCTGTTTTAATAGTGGAACTGGGGGGGAATGCGTTTTTCCGGGTCCTGATAATTCCGGTCCACCGGATGTTCAAGTTTGAAGTCGAAAGCGACGGTGCGGTTCTCGTTCATCCAAAGTTGGTAATGGTTGGTCAGGGTGCCGTTTTCCAGGTCGAGGATGTCCCATCCCGTGCCGTCGCGCTGGTGGAAGGGGTCGGCCCGGTTCATGAACACCGTCAGCTTCGGTACCTGGTTGGGTTTCTGAACATAGCTGACTGGATAAGGCCAGGGCCAGGCGGTGGCCATCATGGCATAGAAAGTGATGTTGCCGATCTGGTTGTAAAGTACCTGATGGACGTGGCCGTGGAGCACCGTGACCCGATGGAACCGCTGTAACAGTTTCTGCACCCCTTCGGCGTCATCGGTCCAGAAATTCCAGGGCTTGAAGATTTTGTAGAGGGGCGAGTGGGACAGGACCACCAGCGGCACATTACGTTCGTATTTGGCCAGATCCTCCTTGAGCCACCGTAGCTGCGCCTCGCCCACCATGAAGGGAGATCCTTGAGGGTTGTCGAGTCTGGCCATGTTGAGCATCCGCTCCATCGGCGTCGACCATTTTTTGATCCAGTCTTGGTAGGTCAGGATGCTGTTGAGGACCACGAAGTGGACACCCTTGTGGTCGAAGCTGTAGTACAGCGGGCTGATTTTGTCCTGCCAGTACTCGCCCATGTCGAGATAGAAGTCGTGTTCACCGATGACCCACTTGAGTGGTGGTTTAAGGCCCGACAACAGCTCCAGTCCGTGGTCCAGTTCCTCGCGCTTGCCCAGCTGGGCCAGGTCGCCTCCATAGATGACGAAATCCGGTGGTGGGTTCATCAGGTTGACCTCCAGGATGGCCTTGCGCAGTCCCTGATCGAAGTTTTGGGTGAAACGGGCCCCTTGGATATGGGTCAGGTGGGAGTCGGAAATGTAGGCGAAAGTGAAGGATTCGTGTTCGGCCGGTTTGCTCCCCAGTCCCCACACCACCTCCACCAGGCTGAAAGGCAGGGTGGCACCGAGTCCTGCCAGTCCGACGCCTTTGAGAAAGTTTCTTCGCTTCATGATGACTACCTCCGCGCGGGTTGAGCAAATCGTGCACTGGTGAGTGACTGGAGAAAGGCAACCAGATCGGCTTTCTCCTGGGTGGTCAGGCCCAGGGGGCGAATTCCGCCGTCGAGCATGGGGTTGTCCAACCCCCCTCGATCGTAGAAATCCACCACTTCCTCCAGGGTCTTGAGACTGCCGTCGTGCATGTAAGGGGCGGTGAGGGCAATGTTGCGCAGAGTCGAGGTTTTGAACTTGCCAATGTCCTCGATCTCCCCGCTGACGACAAAACGCCCCAGCTCCGACAGTTCCGCCTGGGTCAAAACCGCCTCGTCGACGGG